>NZ_JBDJLK010000013.1:0-97682 GCF_039673335.1 Pseudomonas sp. TWI929 | reverse complement strand
CACTACCTCCAGGCCTATGGTGATCCTGTGGGAGCGGGTTTACCCGCGAAGAGGCCAGCACAGGATTGCACCTTCATCGTAACCCCCCGCTACAAACTCCCCGGGCATGTTCCCGACTTAGCCGTATAATGCCCCACCTGTCATGTGTGAAAATGTACCCATCCCCAGGTAACCGAGCCTACGCCCAAGAACACAGGTGCTGTACATGGATTTCAACCCGCTGGACCTTATCCTGCATCTCGATGCTTACCTCGATCTGCTGGTCACCAATTACGGTCCCTGGATCTACGCCATCCTGTTCACCGTGATCTTCTGTGAAACCGGGCTGGTGGTCATGCCCTTCCTGCCTGGCGACTCGTTGCTGTTCATCGCTGGCGCCGTGGCCGCGGGTGGCGGCATGGACCCGGTGCTGCTGGCCGGCCTGCTGATGGCCGCCGCGATCCTGGGCGACAGCACCAACTACGTGATCGGCCGAACCGCCGGCGAACGGCTGTTCAACAACCCCAACTCGAAAATTTTCCGCCGCGACTACCTGCAGCGTACCCACGACTTCTACGAACGCCACGGCGGCAAGACCGTGACCATGGCGCGCTTCCTGCCCATTCTGCGTACCTTTGCGCCGTTCGTCGCCGGCATCGCCCACATGCATTACCCGCGCTTCCTCGGCTTCAGCGTCGCCGGTTCGCTGCTGTGGGTCGGTGGCCTGGTCACCCTGGGCTACTTCTTCGGCAACGTGCCATTCATCAAGCAGCACCTGTCGCTGATGGTTGTGGCCATCATCATCCTGTCGCTGGTGCCGATGCTCCTCGGCTTGCTGCGTGGCCGCCTGGGCCGTGCGGCCAAGGCTCACTGACCGAGCACCATGTGGTCGTTCAGCGCCTGGCGGCGCAAGCGCACCCTGGCGCGCTACCCGATTACGCCACAGCAATGGCAGGCAGTGCGCGAGCGCCTGCCGATGCTGGACGGCATCAGTGACGCAGAAGACCACTGGCTGCGCGAAGCCTGCATCCTGTTTCTGCTCGACAAGCACCTCACCTGCCTGCCCGGCGTCGAGCTGGACGACGAGCAGCGCCTGTTGCTGGCGGCCCAGGCCCAGCTGCCGCTACTGCAGCTGGGCGAGCTGAACTGGTACCAGGGCTTTCACGAAATCATCCTGTACCCCGACGATTTCAAAAGCCCGCAACGCCACCGCGATGCCAGTGGCGTGGAGCACGTGTGGGACGGCGAGCACAGCGGCGAGGCCTGGCAACAGGGCCCGATCATCCTGGCCTGGAACGGCGTGCTGGCCAGTGGTGGCTGGGAAGCCTACAACCTGGTCATCCATGAGCTGGCGCACAAGCTCGACATGCTCAACGGCGATGCCAACGGCCTGCCGCCGCTGCACAGCGGCATGCCGGTGGATGAATGGGCAGCGGCCATGCAGCAAGCCTACGACGACCTCAACCGCCAGCTGGACGCCAACCCCGACGCCGAAACCGCCATCGACCCCTATGCCGCGGAAAACCCGGCAGAGTTCTTTGCCGTTACCAGCGAGTACTTCTTTAGTGCCCCCGACCTGCTGCAACAGGCTTATCCACAGGTCTACCGCCAGTTGTCGCTGTTCTACCGCCAGGACCCGCTGGCGCGCCTGCTGCGGCTGCAGGCCGAACACCCCGAATACCGCGAAAGCCACGCCTGACGGGGCCGCACATCAGGCCAGGCGTGGCATGCCCCGGCAGAATGTGCCTATAATCGCCGCCACTTTTTTGGTCAAACACGGGGGCACTGCCCAATGAGCTACAGCAAGATTCCGGCGGGCAAAGACCTGCCGAACGACATCTACGTCGCCATCGAGATCCCGGCCAACCACGCGCCGATCAAATACGAGATCGACAAGGACAGCGACACCCTGTTCGTCGACCGTTTCATGGCTACCCCAATGTTCTACCCAGCCAACTACGGCTTCATCCCGAACACCCTGGCTGACGACGGTGACCCGCTGGACGTGCTGGTGGTTACCCCTTACCCGGTAGCCCCAGGTTCGGTTATCCGTGCCCGTCCGGTTGGCGTGCTGAACATGACCGACGACGGCGGCGGCGACGCCAAGGTCATCGCTGTTCCTCACGACAAGCTGTCGCAGCTGTACGTTGACGTGAAGGAATACACCGACCTGCCAGCCCTGCTGATCCAGCAGATCGAGCACTTCTTTGCCAACTACAAAGATCTCGAGAAGGGCAAGTGGGTCAAGATCGAAGGTTGGGAAGGCGCCGACGCCGCCCGTGCCGCGATCACCAAATCGGTTGCTGCCTACAAGGGCTGATACCGATTGCAGGAAAAACCCCGCCTTGGCGGGGTTTTTTTATGCCCGAATGAGCGATGCGGTGATTACCGGTAAAAAGTCCTACGCAGTCCTACACCAACGCCCTACAAACCGGCACTTTTCACACAAATCCCGTCAACACCCGGTTCATATCCCTGCTGGCCCACCGCCGCTACACTCGCCGCATGAACAATTCTGGCGACCGCCTCAAAGCCCTTCTCCATGAATGTGGCCTGACCCCTTCCGATTTCGCCGCCCTGCGCAGCGTCACACCGCAGCACGTCAACAACTGGTTCAACCGCGGTGTGCCCTTGGCCCGGCTGGACGAGCTGGCCGACCTGTTCTGTGTTCATCGTCGTTGGCTGCGTACAGGCGAAGGGCCCAAGCACCCCAACTCGATCCTGCGCCACTGCCCGCCACGGCCGGCACCTGCCCACCCACCTACCCCGCTGTAGGTACATCGCGGCCGGGTAATGCAGGTGCCTTTTTACGAACTGCAAAACGGCGTGCTTTCGCCAGTTGCGGGCAAACACCTGCGCTTGCCCGCAAAAGCGCTGAAAGGGTTGGGTGTATGTGGCGATAACGCCATCTGCATGGCGATGGTTGCCAGCAACATGGTGCCGCTGATACCGCTGGAGGCCACCCTGGCCATTGACCTGGGCATGACCCAGGTGGTCGAGGGCGAGACCTATGCCTTGCTGCACAACGGCACGCTCAGGGTGAACAACCTCAGCCTCAGCCAGCACGGCACGCTGTACCTGCACAGCCATGACCGGCGCAACTATGCGGTCGAACGCTATACCCCCGCGCAGCGCCAGGCGCAGGGCCTGGAGATTCTCGGCTGGGTATTCCACTGGTCGCATTTCCGCCAGCAGCGGCCCGGCTGAAACAACCTGTGCCATTTTTTGCTGGGCATCCTGCGTTCGCCCTTGTATGCTACGCCGCACATTCAGCCCCGACCGGCGCGAGCCGCGGTCCAGAGGGCTCGGCGATATCCCACACGGGCATCTGCCATCTCTTTCAGGCCCTTGATGGCCACACAGTTAAGGCGATTGCGGCTTACCATAAATTAGTCGGAAGCGTCCCCGAGAAGCCGGCCACAAGCCGGCTTTTTAATGCCCCCATCAAAATCGCCAGGCGCATCGCCGACAAGCCAGCCCCACCTGGCCGACGTCACAGGCGCAACAACCCCGTCGGCGTAAACCTGTCAGCTACAACCCAGATCAAAAGTCATACCGCGCCCCAACCATCATGCTCCGCGACGGCCCATAGAAGTTGAACGTCGAGGTCGACCCCACCCTCGACAGGTAGTCCCGGTCGAACAGGTTGTTGACGTTGAAGGTGGCGGTCAGCTTCGAGGTAACCGGGTACGACAGCATCGCATCTACAGTGGCATAGCCCGGTGCATCGATACGCACACCGCCATTTTCGGAGTAGAAGTTGCTCATCGCCGAAATACCGCCACCAATCGCCAGGCCGGTCAGCGGCCCTTGGCTGATGGTGTACTTGCTCCACAACGAAGCCTGGTTGCGCGGCATGATGAAGAAGGTGGTTTCGGTATCACCCTTGACGGTTTCGGTTTCCATCCAGGTATAGCCGGCCAACAGCTCCCAGTTCGGCGTCAGCTTGCCGCTCACCTCCACTTCGGCGCCCTTCACGCGTGTCTTGCCGGATGCAACGGAGTCGGTGGTAGCCACACCGTCAGCGTCGTACACCGTGGTGGCGCGGTTCTTGTCGGTCAGGCGGAACACCGAGAAGCGGGTATTCAGGTCGCCGCCGAAGTAGCTGCTCTTCAGGCCGAACTCGTACTGCTCGCCTTCGCGCGGCTTCAGCACCCGGCCGTTGCTGTCAGTGTCGGACTGTGGCTTGAACACCTGCGAGTAGCTGGCATACAGCGCGTGGTTGTCGGTCAGGTCATAGACCAGGCCGCCATACGGGGTGAAATGGCCGTCCACTCGCTTGCTGTCATTTGTAGTCGCGCCGCTGCTGAGGGTGGTGGTGTAGAAGTCACCGCGATACCAGCTGAAGCGGCCACCTGCGATCAGCGCCAGGCGCTCGACCGGGCGGAAGGTGACCTTGGAGTACAGGCCGTATTCCTCTTCCTGCATGCCAGTCTCGGTACTGTAGTTGGGCGACGGCTTGGCGAACTGCTTCGGCGAATACGTGTTGACGTTGATGGCGCCCAGATTGGTGGTGCCATTGAGGTACTCGGTGTCGTAGTTCTTGTAGTCGCTGCCGAGCACGAATTCGCTGACCTGGCCGAAGGTTTCGAACGGCTGGCTGTAGCTGGCGTCCAGCGAGTAAGTGTCCTGGGTGAAATCGCGGGCGCTGGCGCGCTCGGAGTTGGCTCCGGTAGTAGCGTTGGTCGCGGTGAAGGCGTACAGGTAGTTGGTGTCGCGGTGCGAACCACGGGCCGCAACACGGCCGTAGCCGCCGTTGTCGAAGCGGTGGGTCAGTTCGGCGACCAGGTCGGTGGTCTTGCCGTCGAAGTAGTTCCAGTCCGCCCCCAGGAAGCGCGAGTGGCTGAAGTCGGGCACCTCGCCGGACAGTGTGGCCGGGTAGCCGTTGTGCGGGGTGATGTTCTTCACTTCGTGGATCAGGCCAAACGACAGTGTGGTGGCGTCGTCCACGTCGACATCCAGCGCGCCATAGTAACTGTTGCTGGTATTGGCGTTGTAATCGACCTCGCCATTGGTGTCGTCACGCGAGGCGATGAAACGCCCGCGCACACGGCCGGCATCGTCCAGAGGCCCGCTCAGGTCGATTTCTTCATGGTTGGTGTCCCAGGTGCCGTAGCTGCCTTCGATATGGCCCTGGAACTCGGCGGTCGGGCGCTTGCGCACCATATTGACGATACCGCCCAGCTCGCTGGTGCTGCTGAACAGCCCGGCCGGGCCACGCATGATCTCAACCCGGTCGAACGCCGCCAGCGACGGCACGGTGCCGAAGATGCTGGCCATCGGCGCCGGCAGGCCGTCGATGTTGAACTCGCTGTACTCGTAGCCACGGGCGTAGATCGACGAGCGGCCGCTGTCGTTGGTCAGGGTACGCAGGCCGGCGGTGTACTTGGCCAGGTCATCCAGGTGCACGAACTGACGGTCCTTGACGTAGTCCTGGGTGTACACGGTGATCGACTGCGGGATGTCCTTAAGCGCGGCAGGCGTCTTGGTGCCCACGGTAGCGGCATCGACGCTGTAACCGCCGGTTTCTTCCGAGGGCAGCATGTCGTACAGGCGGTTGCCTTCGATGGTCAATGCCGGCAGGTCGAGCGAGCTATCGTCGGCCGCCGCCTGGGTCGCCACCGTTTCGGCCAGTGCCGACAACGAAAACGGCGCCAGCAACCCCAGCACCAGCCAGCCCCGCACCCGTCGCGAGCTCCCCACACCTTTATAACCGTTCATGACACACCCTTACCCAAATGATAGTAATTCGCAAATGAAATACTTTGCTTTTTGCGAACGATACCGGAGGGAAAACGGGGGTGCAGCATCATTAACCTTCTTAACACATCAGGGCGTTGCCCTCTCCCCACCCGCAGTGGGATGATTTGCAACTGATAGAAGTTCTCATTCAAGGCTCGCCGTGCCCACCTCACTTCTCCTCGCTGAAGACGACCCACGCCTGCTTCAGGACCTGGAACGCCATTTCCGCAATCGCGGTTTTCGGGTGCATGCCTGCGCCAGCGGCACCCAGGCCCTGAAGGCCATACAGCAAGCGCAATTCGACCTGGTGCTGCTGGACATCATGCTGCCGGGTATCGACGGCCTCAGCCTGCTCGACGAGTTGCGCCGCCAGCAGGCGGTGCCGGTCATGCTGATGTCGGCGCTGGGGGCCGAGCAGGACCGCATCAGTGGCTTTACCCGTGGTGCGGACGATTACCTGCCCAAGCCGTTTAGCCTGGCCGAGCTGAACGCACGGGTTGATGCCTTGCTGCGGCGTGTGGCATTTGATCGCGGTACGGCGCTGCGTGCCGACGTCGGCGAGGTGAAGCTGGACCACGACCGCCAGGACGTTATCCACAACGGTAACGCCGCTGGCCTTACCGCCTCCGAATTCCGCTTGCTCGCCACGTTGCGGGCCCACCCCGGCGAAGCCTTGAGCAAGCCATTCCTGTACCAGACTGTGCTGCATCGGGCTTATACCCGCCTGGATCGCGGCCTGGATGTGCATGTGTGCAACCTGCGCCGCAAACTGGCCGACATCAGTGCCCAGCACCTGCAGATTCAGGCCGTACGCGGCCAGGGCTACATCCTGGTCGACACGGAGCAGCCCTGATGCGCCGCCACCCATTGCTGTGGAAACTGGCCGTACTGCAGGTCAGCTTCTGCCTGTTGTTGGTCTGGCTGATCTGGACCTGGGGCCTGTCGGTGGAGCGCAGTACGTACTTCCTGTCCCAGGCCGACCAAGGCTACCTGGCCCGCTATGCGCAACAGGCCGAACAGGCCTGGGAACAAGGCGGCGCGGCCGGCGCAGAGGCCTGGCGCAGGCAGCTGGAGCGGGCTGAAGACACTTGGGTGGCGGTGATCGGCCCACACCTGCAAAGCCTTGGCACCACGCCGCTGAGTGCCGAGGAAGCCAGCCACCTGACGTTCATGCGCAAACTCGACTGGCCGATGAGCCGGCGCCTGCAGGATGAGCTGCCCTACGTCAGCATCGAGTTCCCGCAACACCCCGAAAACGGCCGCCTCGTGATGCAGCTGCCCGAACACCTGCTACCCACCGGCCTGACGCCATGGACCCACCTGGTCACCCACGGCCTTGCCCCCGCGCTGCTCGCGCTGCTACTGGGCCTGGCGCTGTATCGCCACCTGGTGGTGCCGCTGAACCGCCTGCGTGACCGCGCCGACGCCCTGCGTGCCGATGACCTGAACAGCCCCGCCCTGCCCCTGCAGGAACGCCGTGACGAGCTGGGCGAACTGGCGCAGGCCTTTGAGCACATGGCCGGGCGCCTGCGCCAGAGCCTTGAGCAGCAACGCCTGCTGCTGCGCACGTTGTCTCACGAACTGCGCACGCCCTTGGCACGGCTACGTATCGCCCATGACAGCGACTTGCCACCGCTGCAGCTACGTGAACGCCTGGACCGCGAAGTCGCCGACATGCAGACGCTGCTGGAGGACACGCTGGACCTGGCCTGGATGGACACCGAACAACCCAACTTGCCGACCGAGCCAGTGTTGCTGGTTTCCGTGTGGGAGGCACTGTGCCAGGACGTCTGTTTCGAAAGCGGTTGGGACCGTGCGCGCCTGCCGTGTTCGCTCGGTACCGAATGCCTGGTGCAGGCCCACCTGGACAGCCTGGCCCAGGCCCTGGAAAACCTGATGCGCAATGCCATTCGCCATTCGCCGGCCGAAGGCCGGGTCAGCCTGGATGGCTGGCGCGAAGGCGACTGCTGGCACCTGCGCCTGAGCGACCAGGGGCCCGGTGTACCGCACGCCGACCTTGAACACATCTTCCAGCCTTACCAGCGCCTGGCCGGCAGCGGCGCCGGCTTCGGCCTGGGCCTGGCCATCGCCCGCCGCGCCATCGAACTGCAAGGCGGCCGCTTGTGGGCCAGCAATGGTCACCCAGGCCTGTGCCTGCACATGACCTTGCCGATTGCCCTGGACTGTTTAGAAAGTTAATGCGCTTTACGCCCAATCAGGACTGATTATCATCTGGGCGCTCCAGCCTTGCGCTCCTTGCAAAGCCCTGACGAGACGCCTGATGAGCAAGATAACCCTGGCCCTGACGCTGGCCCTGATCTTGGCAGAGCCCCTTGCGGCCCATGTTGCCCTCGCGCAGCCCGACCACGAACAGAAGATGGATACGTCGCTGCTGCAGCGTCAGGACCTGGCCTACCGCTTCAGCCAGCTGGACCTGGACTCGGCCGATGGCCAGCGACATTACCGCCTGTGGGTTGGCAAGCCGAACCGCCCGACGCCAGCGGCAGGCTACCCGGTGCTGTGGATGCTCGATGGCAATGCTGCGCTGGGCGCACTGGACAGCCAGCAGTTGGAAAACCTTGCCGCAGGCCAGGCGCCGTTGCTGGTAGCTGTGGGTTACCAGACCGAGCAGCGCATCGAGCGGGCTGGGCGCACTTATGACTACACCCCGGCCTTGCCTGGGCAGGCTGAACAGCGTGATCCACTGACTGGGCAGCCCAGTGGCGGCGTGGACGCGTTTCTTGATCTGCTGAGCGAGCGCATGCGGCCGATGGTGGCTACCGTGGCACCGGTCGACCTGCGGCGGCAAACACTGTGGGGGCACTCCTATGGCGGGTTGGCGGTATTGCATGCGCTGTTCACCCGGCCTGGGGAATTCAGCGATTTTGCGGCTGCCAGCCCTTCGCTGTGGTGGCATGACGGGGCGATCGTGCGGGAGGCAGAGGGCCTTGGCCAGCGCTTGGGTAGCAGCCGGCCTCGGTTGTTGCTGATGCGCGGCAGTGAAGAGCCGGCGAACCCGCGCATGCCAGTGCAGGGGGATGTGGAGCGGCCGGCGCGGGAGCTGGTGGCAGACTTGGCCAAGGTGCCGGGCTTGCAGGTGCGGTTCGAGCGGTTTGACGGGCTGGGGCATGGGCCGATGTTGCCGGCCTCGCTGAAACGGGTGGTTGAAGGGATGTCGCGGTAAGCCTGTGCCGGCGTCTTCGCGGGTAAACCCGCTCCGACAGGTTCTTCGCCAAGGCTGAATTTTGGGCACAGGCAGCAAACTTGTCAGCCCTTCACACACACCACCTGCCGCAACGTGTGCACCACCTCAACCAGCTCCCGCTGCGCACGCATCACCGCATCGATGTCCTTGTACGCCATCGGGATCTCGTCGATCACGTCTTTGTCTTTGCGGCACTCCACATGCGCCGTGGCCCGCCGCTGGTCTTCGACAGTGAAGCGGCTCTTGGCCTTGGTCCGGCTCATTACCCGGCCTGCGCCATGGCTGCAGGAACAGAATGACTGCTCATTGCCCAGCCCACGCACGATGAAGCTCTTGGCCCCCATGGAACCGGGGATGATGCCCAACTGCCCCTTCTGCGCCGATACCGCGCCTTTGCGCGTCACCAACACTTCGCGGCCAAAATGCTGCTCACGCTGCACATAATTGTGATGGCAGTTAACCGCTTCCAGGCTGGCCTCGAACGGTTTGCCCAACGCTTTGCGAGCCGCGCCGACTACAGCCAGCATCATCAGCTCGCGGTTCTGCCGGGCGTAGTCCTGCGCCCACTCCACGGCTTCGACATAGTCGGCGAAATGGCGGCTGCCTTCCTCGAAGTACGCCAGGTCCTTGTCCGGCAGGTTGGCCAGGTGCTGGCGCATATCGGCCTGGGCCAACTCGATGAACAGGTTGCCAATGGCATTGCCCACGCCACGTGAACCGCTGTGCAGCATGAACCAGACGCGGTCTGCTTCATCCAGGCATACCTCGATGAAATGGTTGCCGCCACCCAGCGTACCCAGGTGATGGCGGTTGTTGGTCTTCTCTAGCCGCGGGTATTTATCGGTAATGGCCTTGAAACGCCCGGCCAGCTGGCCCCAGGCCTTGTCCGCCTTGCCCGGCACATCGGCCCAGGCGCCCTGGTCACGTTTGCCGAAGGTCTTGCCATGCGGCACCGCCTGTTCAATGGCACTGCGCAGGCCGTGCAGGTTGTCTGGCAGGTCGCGGGCGTGCAGCGAGGTGCGCGCAGCGATCATGCCGCAGCCAATGTCCACGCCAACCGCTGCGGGGATGATCGCGCCGACCGTGGGGATCACGCTGCCGATGGTCGAGCCCTTGCCCAGGTGCACGTCCGGCATCACTGCCAGGTGCTTGAAGATGAACGGCATCCTGGCCGTATTCAGCAGTTGCTTGCGGGCGTCGTCTTCAACCGGCACACCGTCGGTCCACAATTTGACCGGCTTGCCGCCGGCGACCTGGAGAATGTCCATGGGGTTGTTCCTAGAATGCATAGCCAATGATACCGCCAAAGGTCGTAGAGCCGTGGGTTGTCAGCGGGGTGGCAATGTGCTGTATGCTTGGCGGGTCTTCAGGGCGGGGTGAAAGTCCCCACCGGCGGTAAATCGAAAGATGAGCCCGCGAGCGCCCCGGCCATGCCGGGGGTCAGCAGATCTGGTGCAACTCCAGAGCCGACGGTCATAGTCCGGATGAAAGAAGGCGTCAGGCAGGGGCCATCCGGGCGCCCCTGCGCGCGCATTTTGTTCGCCCCGAGACGTTCATCGATCATTCACGAGGAGCGTTTCATGTCCACCCAGCACCACGCGCAATTCCCCAATGTTTCCGCCGCCATTGCCGCTTTCCAGGCCGGGCGCCCTGTGCTGTTGCTCGACGATGACGACCGCGAGGACGAAGCGGACATCATTGCCGCCGCCGAGAACATTTCACTGCAGACCATGGCCATGATGATTCGCGACTGTAGCGGCATCGTCTGCCTGTGCCTGGACGAAGCCACCGTCGACGCATTGCAACTGGCACCGATGGTGCAAAACAACCAGGCCCGCCACGGCACCGGCTTTACCGTCACCATCGAGGCGGCAGAAGGTATCACCACCGGGGTTTCCGCCCAGGACCGCATTACCACCATTGCTGCGGCATTGCGCTCCACTGCGCAGCAACGCCATATCGTCAGCCCGGGGCATGTGTTCCCGCTGCGTGCCCGCAATGGCGGCGTGCTCACCCGCCGTGGGCATACCGAAGGTTCGGTGGACCTGGCCCGCCTTGCCGGCCTGCGCCCGGCAGCGGTGCTATGCGAACTGATGAACCCCGATGGCACTATGGCCCGTGGCGAGCAGGTGGCGGTGTATGCGCGGCAGTACAACTTGCCGGTGCTGACCATCGAAGAGCTGGCGCGGTACCGTGAGGCGATGCTGGAGCTGGAAGCAGAGCCTGCCTGATCCACCAACTTGGGGCCCTTTCGCGGGCTTGCCCGCGAAAGGGCCCTTGAAACCCACCTCATTGCCCCTGAAGTTTGCTCCCCCCGCCCTGCTCTGCTAGTGTCGCGCCGTTCTGAATGCCACCGAGACAGTCGCCATGGCCCGCAAAAAAGCCTCCCTCGATTTCGAGCAATCCCTCGCAGACCTGCAAGCACTGGTCGAGCGCCTGGAGAACGGCGAGTTGTCGCTGGAAGAGTCGCTGGCCGCCTTCGAGCAAGGCATCGCCCTGACCCGTGATTGCCAGGGCGCGTTAGCCCAGGCCGAACAGAAGGTGCAAATCCTGCTGGAACGCGATGGCGAACTGGCTGCCCAGCCCTTCGACGCGGAGCCGGAAGCATGATCGGCACCTACCAGGCCAGCTGCCAGGCGCGGGTCGACGCGGCCCTCGAACCGCTGTTCGTCGCACCGACCAAGGAACTCGAACGCCTTTACGCCGCCATGCGCTACAGCGTGATGAACGGCGGCAAGCGCGTACGCCCGTTGCTGGCCTACGCGGCCTGCGAAGCCTTGGGTGCTCCGGCCGAACAGGCCAACGGCGCGGCCTGCGCGGTAGAGCTGATCCATGCCTATTCGCTGGTGCATGACGACCTGCCGGCCATGGACGACGACGACTTGCGCCGCGGTCAGCCAACTACCCACAAAGCCTTTGACGAAGCCTGCGCCATCCTCGCTGGCGACGGCTTGCAGAGCCTGGCTTTCAGCGCCCTGCTCGACCCGCAGCTGAGCCCGCAGGCCGACAGCATCCGCCTGGCCATGGTCCAGGCCCTGGCCAAGGCTGCCGGCCCAGCCGGCATGGTCGGCGGCCAGGCCATCGACCTGGGCTCGGTAGGCCTGAAGCTGAACCAGCTGGCGTTGGAGTTCATGCACCGGCACAAGACCGGTGCGCTGATTGAAGCCAGCGTGCGCCTCGGCGCCTTGGCCAGCGCCCGCGCCGAACAGGCGCAGCTGGATGCCCTGCAGACTTATGCACAAGCCATCGGCCTGGCGTTCCAGGTGCAGGACGACATCCTCGACGTAGAAAGCGACACCGCCACCCTGGGCAAACGCCAAGGTGCTGACATCGCTCGTGACAAACCGACCTACCCGGCCCTGCTGGGGCTGGAAGCGGCCAAGGCCTATGCGATCGAACTGCGCGACCAGGCGCTGGTCGCATTGGAAGGCTTCGGCGAAAAGGCCGAGCCACTGCGGGCGCTGGCACGTTACATCGTCGAACGCCGCAACTAAACAGCTTAACCTATCCCTGTGGGAGCGGGTTCATCGGAACGCCGAACCGCCGCGAATGCATCGGCAAATTCAAGATCGCATTCGCGGATGAACCCGCTCCCACAGGGGGCCGCGTAACCCGTGGTTGAATGGGCAGTATTTCCTACAATGGGGTAAACTGCCGCGTCTTCACACACCTATAACGACTCGCCTGATGCCCACGACGTTTCAAGAGATCCCCCGCGAACGCCCGGTCACGCCGTTGCTCGACCGCGCTGACACGCCTGCCGGCCTGCGCCGGCTGGCCGAAGCCGACCTGGAGACCCTGGCCGACGAGCTGCGCCAGGAGCTGCTCTACACCGTGGGTCAGACCGGTGGGCATTTTGGTGCCGGCCTGGGCGTCATCGAACTGACTATCGCCCTGCACTATGTGTTCGACACCCCGGACGACCGACTGGTGTGGGATGTGGGCCATCAGGCCTACCCGCACAAGATCCTCACCGGGCGCCGTAACCGCATGCTCAGCCTGCGCCAGAAGGACGGCATCGCCGCCTTCCCGCGCCGCAGCGAAAGCGAGTACGACACCTTCGGCGTCGGCCACTCCAGCACCTCGATCAGCGCCGCCCTGGGCATGGCCATTGCCGCCCGCCTGCAGAACAGCGCACGCAAGTCGATCGCGGTGATTGGTGACGGCGCCCTGACCGCCGGCATGGCCTTCGAGGCGTTGAACCACGCCCAGGAAGTCAACGCCAACATGCTGGTGATCCTCAACGACAACGACATGTCGATTTCGCGCAATGTCGGCGGCCTGTCCAACTACCTGGCCAAGATCCTCTCCAGCCGCACCTACGCGAGCATGCGCGAAGGCAGCAAGAAAGTGCTGTCGCGCCTGCCGGGCGCCTGGGAAATCGCCCGCCGCACCGAGGAGTACGCCAAAGGCATGCTGGTGCCGGGCACGCTGTTCGAAGAGCTGGGCTGGAACTACATCGGCCCGATCGACGGCCACGACCTGCCGACCATGATCGCCACCCTGCGCAACATGCGTGACCTCAAGGGCCCGCAGTTCCTGCACGTGGTGACCAAGAAGGGCAAGGGCTTCGCCCCGGCCGAGATCGACCCGATCGGCTACCACGCCATCACCAAGCTGGAACCGGCCGACAAACCCGCCGCGCCGAAGAAAGCCAGCGGCCCGAAATACTCCGCGGTGTTCGGCCAGTGGCTGTGCGACATGGCCGCGGCCGACAACCGCCTGGTGGGCATTACCCCGGCGATGAAGGAAGGCTCCGACCTGGTCGACTTCAGCGAGCGCTACCCGGAGCGTTATTTCGACGTGGCGATTGCCGAGCAGCATGCCGTGACCCTGGCGGCCGGCATGGCCTGCGAGGGCAGCAAGCCGGTGGTGGCGATCTACTCCACCTTCCTGCAGCGCGCCTACGACCAGCTGATCCATGATGTGGCGGTGCAGAACCTCGACGTGCTGTTCGCCATCGACCGCGCCGGCCTGGTCGGCGAAGACGGCCCGACCCACGCCGGCAGCTACGACCTGTCGTACCTGCGCTGCATCCCGGGCATGCTGGTAATGACCCCAAGCGACGAGAACGAGTTGCGCAAGATGCTCAGCACCGGCCACTTGTACAATGGCCCGGCGGCGGTGCGCTACCCACGCGGTACCGGCCCCAACGCACCGATCAGCGGTGACCTGCAGCCGCTGGAAATCGGCAAGGGTGTGGTCCGCCGCCAAGGTGAAAAAGTTGCCCTGCTGGTGTTCGGCGTGCAGCTGGCCGAGGCCATGCAGGTTGCCGAGCAGATCAACGCCACGGTGGTCGACATGCGCTTCGTCAAACCACTGGACGAGGCCCTGGTGCTGGAACTGGCTGGCAGCCATGAGCTGCTGGTAACCATCGAAGAGAACGCCATCATGGGCGGCGCCGGTGCTGCGGTGGGTGAGTTCCTCGCCAGTGAAGCCGTAGTCAAGCCGCTGCTGCACCTTGGGCTGCCGGACATCTATGTCGAGCATGCCAAGCCTGCGCAAATGCTGGCCGAGTGTGGGCTCAATGCGGCCGGGATCGAGGCTTCGGTGAAAGCCCGCATGGCCAAGCTCGGCTTGTAATCCCCGGGGCCGCTTTGCGGCCCATCGCGACACAAGGCCGCTCCTACAGGGATCGCGCATTTCTGTAGGAGCGGCCTTGTGTCGCGATCGAGGGCGCAGCCCTCGCAAAATGGTACTGCCCATGAAAGCCCCAAGCTTCGCCACCCTGCTCTGCCTCCCCCTGCCGTTACTGGCCACCGAACGCGACGACGCCCTCAAGCTCCCCGACGTGCTGATCAGCGCCAGCCGCCAGGTCGAGTCGCGCACCGCCACCAGCGCCGCCAACACGGTCTTCACCCGCACCGACATCGACCGCCTGCAACCCACCAGCGTCACCGACCTGCTCACCCGCGTGCCGGGCGTGCAAGTGGCACCCACCGGTGGCCGTGGCAGCCTGCCGGGCATCTTCATCCGCGGTACCAAAGCCGCACAAAGCCTGGTGCTGGTCGACGGCGTGCGCATCGCCAACGCCACCTCGGGCGACAGCGGCCTGCAGTTTCTCGATGTCGACCAGATCGAGCGGGTGGAAGTGCTGCGCGGTTCGCGCTCGGCGGTGTATGGCAGCGACGCCATTGGTGGAGTGATCCAGATCTTCACCCGGCGCAGCAATGGCCCCGGCCTGCAGCCACGGCTGCGCATGGCCGCCGGCAGCAACCAGACCTTCCAACGCAGCCTGGGGCTTTCTGGCGGTGACGACGCTACCCGCTTCAACCTCGGCGCTAGCCTGGATGAAACGGCCGGCATCGACTCGACCGGGCCGTCGTATGCCAGCGACAATGACCATGACGCCTACCGCAACAAGTCATTCAACCTGAGCCTCAGCCACACCTTTGGTGAACGCTTCGAGGCCGGCCTGAACCTGCTCGACAGCCGTGGCCGCCACGAATTCGACGAGCCGCGCGGCTCTAGCCCGCAAGTGCCTTATTCGAAATTCGCCGTCAGCAGTATCGGCAGCTATCTGGATGCCCAGGTCACCGAGCAGTGGAACACACGGTTCGAACTGGCCCACAGCGAAAACCGCGACGACAGCCGAGACAAGCTCAGCCATTCAAGCTCTCCGTTCAATACCTACCGCGACCAGGCCACCTGGCAAAACAACCTGGCCCTGGATGAACGTAACAGCCTGCTGCTGGGTGGCGACTGGTATGAAGACCGTGTCCATGCAAGTGCGGACTTCACCGAAGACAGCCGCTGGAACCGTGCGCTGTTTGCCCAGCATCGCTTTCATGGCGACCACTTCTCCACCGAGCTTGGCCTGCGCCACGACAAGAATCAGCAGTTCGGTGGGCAGACCACCTGGAGCGGCAGCCTGACCGTGCCGATGAACGAGGCCAATGATGTATTGCTGTCGTACAGCGAAGGCTTCCGCGCACCCACCTTCAACGACCTGTACTTCCCCGGCTACAACAACCCGCACCTCAAGCCCGAGCACTCGAAAAGCTACGAATTGCAATGGCGCAGCCAGCTGAGCGAAAGCAGCAAGCTGGAAACCTCGCTGTACCGCACCGACTTGCGGGACGCGATCGACTACGCCGACCAACCCGTGAATGTTGGCTCCGCCCGCATCAATGGTTTCGAGATGGCCCTGAGCCAGGAATGGAATGGCTGGACAGCTCAACTGGGCCTGGCACTGATCGACCCGCGCAACCGGGAAAACGGTCATACCCTCGCCCGCCGGGCTCGACGCACATTAAGCCTGGACGTCGACCGCCAGTTCGACCGATTTGCTGTTGGCGCTTCCTGGCAAACAGCCAGCAGTAGCTACAACGACGAAGCCAATACCGACTCAATCAGTGGCTATGGCACATTGGGCTTGCGTGGAAGCTGGATGGCGAGTCGCGAGCTTACGCTCGACCTGAAGCTGGATAACGTGCTGGACAAGCAGTACAGCCGCACCCATTACAACCACTTGGGCAACAACTACGGCTATCGCGAAGAAGGCCGCACTTGGCTGTTCAGCGTCACCTGGACGCCGGCGCTTTAGCCGCTAGCAACGCGCACAAGCGGGCAGTGGCTTCGATCATCTGCCCACTGGGGCGCTCCAGGCCTTTGTCGGGCACCACCAGCAAGCGTTCATCGGCAACCGCACGCAGTTGCGGCCAGGCCTTCCAGCTCGCCAGCTGTGCCTGGTCGCCGGCCAGAATGACCTGCGGATTGCGCAGCAGCACAGACTCCACATTCACTTGCGGCGCCGGTTGGCTGAGGTCTGCAAAGACATTGCGCGCCCCACACACGGCCAAAGCGTCGCTTACCACCTGCCGGCCACCCAGGGTGTACAACGGCCGGTCCCAAACCTGGTAGAACACCTGCAAAGGCTCGTCACGCCGATACTGCTGGCGCAGCTGCCGCAGCCGGTCACGCAGGGCCTGAGCATACTGGTGGCCTTGCTCGGCACGGCCGATGCGCACGGCAATGGCTTCGATCTGTTCGACCAACTGGTCGATGTCATGGGGTTCGGCGCTGAAGGTGGCAATGCCCAGGCGCTTGAGCTGGTCGCGTTGGGCTGGCGGTACGCTGCCCGACCACAGCAGCAACAGGTCGGGGCGCAGGCTGAGCAGGCGCTCCATGTCCAGTTGCCCTTGTCGCCCGACCGACGGCAGGTCGCGCAGCGCCGCCGGCCGCTCGCCACCGTCGAGCACACCCACCAGCAGGTCGTCGGCCTGCAGTTCGAGCATGATCTCGCTCATCGAGGGTGCCAGGCTGACGACCCGCAGGGGTTCGCTGGCCAGTGCGGTGCAGGCGAACAGCGCCAGCAGGCCGGGCAGCAGGCGCATCAGCCGAGTTGGCGCGGAATGCGATAGAGGTACAACACCACCACGGTGGACACCGCCAGCAGGATTTGCGGCACCGCTTCCAGGCCAACCAGCACCGACAGTGCGGCGACCCAGGCCGGGAAGCAGGCATACAGCATGGCCTGGCGGCGTACCCGCGCCAGTTCGATCCAGGCGGCGGGCTCTTCGCCGGTGCCAAGCACCTTGGAGGTGGCGATGAGTGCACGCTTGTAGGCGCCAAAGCGCGGCAGGCTGAGGAACATGGTTGCCGCGCCGGCGATGAACAGCGGCATGGCCAGCACCGGGATCAGCGCATCACCGCCACCGAATGCCCAAGCCATGACCGGCAGCGGCACCAGGCCCACCGCCAGGTACTGCCACCAGGCCAGTGCCAGGCGCCGCTTGACCTCGGCGCGGGTCACGCCTGGGGCACCTCGCCCTGGTGTTCGTTGCCCAGCATGTGGCCGAGCTTGCCGGCCTTGGTCGCCAGGTAGTAGCGGTTGTGCGGGTTGTGCCCGGTGTGCAGCGGCACGCGCTCGGCAACCACGATGTTCATGTCGGTCAGGGCTTTGACCTTGCGCGGGTTGTTGGTCATCAGGCGCAGCGCCTTCACACCCAGGTGCTCGAGCATCGGCAGGCACATGGCGTAGTCGCGCTGGTCGGCGGCAAAGCCCAGGCGCTCGTTGGCTTCGACGGTGTCGGCACCGCCATCCTGCAGCTCGTAGGCGCGGATCTTGTTCAACAGGCCGATGCCACGGCCTTCCTGACGCAGGTACAGCAGCACGCCACGGCCTTCACGGGCAATGGCCTGCAGCGCGGCTTCCAGCTGCGAGCCGCAGTCGCAGCGCTGGCTGAACAGGGCATCGCCGGTCAGGCACTCGGAATGCAGGCGCCCCAGCACCGGCTGGCCGTCCGCGATGTCACCCAGGCTGAGCACCACGTGCTCACGGCCAGTGGCTTCATCGAGGAAGCCATGCATGGTGAAGGTCGCGAAGGGAGTCGGAAGTTTAGAGGCGGCAACAAAGACGACGGGCACGTTGTGCTCCTGGAATAAGTTGAAAATTTCTCGTGGGCCGATTGTATCAGCAGCTTGGGGGCTGTGGGCTGGCTGAATACCGTGGGTTAAGATCGAAAAGTTCGATGCTTAAGCTAACCAGGCCCGGCCCGGCCTCACTGCGGTTTGCTATCCGGACTGAACGGATACGGCTGCTGCCAATGCTCGAAAATCGGCTTCAGCTCGCCACTGCGCACCATCTCGGCCATGCGCTTGTCGAACAGGTCGCGCAGGGCCTTGGCCTGGTCATTGCGGGCGAAGGCCAGGTACAGCGGCAGCTCGGCCACATGGGTGCGGCGGAAGCGTTCGGGCTGGGAAGCCTGGCCAAGTACGTAGTCGACCTCGGTCAACGCATCGATGTAGAAATCCACACGGTCATGCTCAAGCATTGGCAGGATGCCTTCACGACGCTGGATTTCACGGAACTGATGCACATTGGGCAGGTAGCTGCCGTAGTCATAGCCACGCACCCAGGCCAGGCGGTACTTGCCCACGGTCTCCAGGGTAGGCACAGGCTTGCTGGTAAGCCCCAGGGCGTAGATATGGTCCATATCGAAATGCCAGCGCGGGTACAGGTTGTCGTCGTTCTCTTCCTTGTACGAGCCAACCCAGGCGTCGGCCTCGCCCCGCTTGACCAGCCCGACCGCACGGCTGTAAGGCGCGCTCTGGGTAACCACCTTGACCCCGGCCGGCTCGAACACCTTGCGCAGTACGTCCCAGGCCACCCCGGTACCGTCGGCATTGGTGTAGTCGAGCCACTCCTCGCTGACCAGGTGGATCTGCTTTGGCACGCCTTCGGCAGCCGACACCCACGGGGCAACACTCAGCAGCATTGCCAGCAGCACAGTCCTTATGGCCATTCACGCGCTCCCTGTTTCAGGCAACCGCCCACACCAGAACCTGCATGCCCAGCCAGGCAAACACGCCTGCCAGGATATCGTCGAGCATGATGCCGACGCCCCCATGCACATGGCGGTCGATCCAGCGGATCGGCCACGGCTTGAGGATGTCGAAGAAGCGGAACATCAGGAACCCCGCCAGCAGCCACTGCCAGCCTTCCGGCACCAGCCAGAGGGTGATCCACATGCCGACAATCTCGTCCCAGACAATGCCTTCATGGTCGTGCACGCGCAAGTCATTGGCGACTTTGCCGCACAGCCAGAAGCCAAACAGCATGCTCACACCGAGCAGCAGCCAGTAGCCCCAGTCGGGCAGCATCTGCCACAGCGGGATGAACGGGATGGCCACCAGCGAGCCCCAGGTCCCCGGGGCCTTTGGCAAGGTGCCGGAACCGAAGCCAAACGCGATGAAGTGCCACGGGTTGCGCCAGACCGAAGGCGGAACAAACTCCGCAGGCACCTGGTTGGGGTGATCGGTCACGGTGTCTCCCTAAAGTGTTGATAGCCCCGCTGAACGGGGGTGATGTCCTGGCCGTGCGCGTCGCGCAAGGTCACACCCTGCCCTTCGAGCACGCGACCGATGGTATGCACTTCGATGAAGCCGAAGTCTGCCAGGGGCGCCAGCGCCTCGGGCGGCAGGGTGAAGGCCAGCACGTAATCGTCGCCACCGGTAAGTGCCGCCTGCAGCGCCGCTTCGCGGCCGAGGAAGGTCTCTAGAGCAGGAGACACTGGCACCTGCGCCAGGTTCACCTCCAGCGCCACGCCGGACGCCTTGGCGATATGCCCACAGTCGGCGAGCAGGCCATCGGAAATATCCAGCGCCGCTGTAGCCCGGCCACGCAGCAGCGCACCGAGGGTGAGCTGCGGCATTGGCGACCAGTAATGGGCCAGCAGCGGCTCGGCCTGCGCAGCAGGCGCTTCGCGCTCACCCAGCACCAGCGGCAAGGCACCGGCGGCCTTGCCCAGCGAACCGCCAACACACAGCAGGTCGCCTGGCCGTGCACCACTGCGGCGCAGCGCCTGGCCAGCCGGCACGCGGCCGAACACCGTAACAGTAATGCTCAGCGGCCCCCGCGTGGTGTCGCCACCAATCAGGCTCATACGGCAACGGTGGGCCATGCGGCTGAGGCCGTCGGCATAGGCCGCGAGCCAGTCAGGGCCAACGTCAGGCAGGGTCAGGGCGAGGGTAAAGCCGATGGCGGTTGCGCCCATGGCTGCCAGGTCACTGGCCGCCACGGCCAACGAACGCTGGCCAAGCAGCAGCGGATCGCAAACAGTGGGGAAATGCACCCCGGCGACCAGGGTGTCGGTCGACACCGCCAGTTGCTCGCCGGGGGGAAGATCCAGCAGGGCGCAGTCGTCGCCGATACCCAGGGCCACGCCCTCGCCGCCCTGCGCACAAGGCGCGGCGGCGAAGTAATGGTTGATCAGCTCGAACTCACCCATGGGCAGGCAGCGCCGGAATCAGCGCTTGTTCGCCTTGACTTCTGCTTCACGCAGGGCCGGGGCGAGCTTGTCCAGCACGCCATTGACGAACTTGTGGCCGTCGGTGGCACCGAAGACCTTGGCCAGTTCCACGCCTTCGTTGATCACTACGCGGTACGGTACGTCGACGCGTTTGATCAGCTCCCAGGTGGACAGACGCAGCACGGCCAGCTCGACCGGGTCGAGCTCTTCCAGTGCGATAGCCATGCAAGGCACCAGCGCCTTGTCGATTTCGCTCTTGATCGCCGGGACCCCGTGCAGGATCTCGCGGAAATAGGCGCCGTCGACATCGGTGAAATCGTTATCGACCCGGAACTGCGCTTCGATCTCGTTCAGCGAATGCTGGGCCATGTGCCACTGGTAGAGGGCCTGGGTCGCGAGCTTGCGGGCTTCGCGGCGCTTGGCGCTCTTCGACGGCTTGCCGGCATCCGCAGGTTTTGGATCGCGCGGGTTGAAACGATCGCTTTCGTCGCTAATCACTTGGCCTCCAACTGCGCCAGCAGGCTGACCATTTCCAGAGCGGACAGGGCAGCTTCAGCACCTTTGTTGCCGGCCTTGGTGCCGGAACGTTCGATGGCTTGCTCGATGGAGTCGACGGTCAGTACGCCGAAGGCCACCGGAACACCGAACTCCATGGACACCTGGGCCAGGCCCTTGGTGCATTCGCCCGCCACGTATTCGAAGTGCGGGGTACCACCACGGATCACGGCGCCCAGGGCAATGATCGCGTCGTAGGCGCCTTGCTGGGCGACCTTCTGTGCCACCAGCGGGATTTCGAATGCACCCGGGGCACGGATGATGGTGATGTCGCTTTCGCTGACACCGTGGCGTACCAGGGCGTCAACGGCACCGCTTACCAGGCTTTCGACAACGAAGCTGTTGAAGCGGCCAACCACCAAAGCATAGCGACCTTTGGGGGCGATGAAGGTACCTTCGATGGTCTTCAGGGTCATTCCGATATTCTCATCTTCAAGAGCGAGGCCGCATACAAGCGGCCTCGACAGGGGTCTGGACTCGAGCAGAGGGCGTCATTGCCGCCTCAAGTCACTCGGAGGGCACGTATTCTACAACTTCCAGATCGAATCCGGATATCGCGTTGAACTTCATCGGCGAACTCATCAGGCGCATCTTGCGCACACCGAGGTCGCGCAGGATCTGCGAACCGGCACCCACGGTGCTGTAGGTGGTCGGTGCCTTGGCCGGTGCATCGCCCGCGCTTTCGCGGATGTGTGCCAGCAGCACGTCGCCGTCCAGCGGGTGGCCCAGCAGCAATACCACGCCGCTGCCGGCCTCGGCCACGGCGGCCATGGCCGCGCGCAGGCTCCAGCGGCCCGGTTGCTTGACCAGCAGCAGGTCGCGCAGCGGGTCCATGTTGTGTACACGCACCAAGGTCGGCTCTTCGGCGCAGATCTTGCCCAGGGTCAGGGCCATGTGCACGTCGCCTTCCACTGCATCGCGGTAGGTAACCAGGTTGAACTCACCCAGTTCGCTTTCTACCGGCTGCTCGGACACGCGCTGCACGGTGCGCTCGTGGATCATGCGGTAGTGGATCAGGTCGGCGATGGTGCCGATCTTCAGGCCGTGCTCGGCGGCGAACACTTCCAGTTCGGCACGGCGCGACATGGTGCCGTCGTCGTTCATCACTTCGCAGATCACGCCGCTTGGCTCGAAACCGGCCATGCGCGCCAGGTCGCAGGCGGCTTCGGTGTGGCCGGCGCGGGCCAGGGTACCGCCGGGCTGGGCCATCAGCGGGAAGATATGGCCAGGGCTGACGATGTCTTCGGCTTTGGCATCCTTGGCGGCAGCGGCCTGCACGGTGCGTGCGCGGTCAGCGGCAGAAATGCCGGTGGTGACGCCTTCGGCGGCTTCGATCGACACGGTGAACTTGGTGCCGAAGCCCGAGCCGTTGCGCGGCGCCATCAGTGGCAACTTCAGCGTTTCGCAACGCTCGCGGGTCATCGGCATGCAGATCAGGCCACGAGCGTGCTTGGCCATGAAGTTGATGTGCTCAGGCAGGCAGCATTCGGCTGCCATGATGATATCGCCTTCGTTCTCGCGGTCTTCGTCATCCATGAGGATGACCATTTTGCCCTGGCGGATGTCTTCGACCAGTTCTTCGATGCTGTTGAGCGCCACGCGGCACCCCCTTCTCAATCAGGATTTCAAGAAGCCGTTGGCGGCCAGGAAGCTTTCGGTAATGCCACTGCCCTTGCTCGGTTCGGCAGCCTTGTCACCCAGCAGCAAACGCTCCAGGTAACGGGCCAGCAAGTCGACCTCAAGGTTTACCCGACGCCCTGCACGGTAGTCGGCCATGATGGTTTCGGACAGGGTGTGCGGGACAATGGTCAGCTCGAACTCAGCGCCATTGACCTCATTGACCGTCAGGCTGGTGCCGTCGACGGTGATCGAACCCTTGTGGGCGATGTACTTGGCCAGTTCCTTCGGTGCACGCACGCGGAACTGGATGGCGCGGGCGTTATCGCTGCGCGAGATGATTTCGCCGACTCCGTCGACGTGGCCGCTGACCAGGTGACCGCCCAGGCGGGTGGTAGGGGTCAGGGCCTTTTCCAGGTTGACCTTGCTGCCACTCTTGAGGTCGATGAAGGCAGTGCGCTTGAGGGTTTCGACGCTGACGTCGGCCCAGAAGCCGTCGCCCGGCAGCTCCACGGCGGTCAGGCACACGCCGTTGACGGCGATGCTGTCGCCGAGCTTGACGTCACCCAGGTCGAGCTTGCCGGTTTCGACGTAGACGCGCACGTCGCCACCCTTGGGGGTCAGGCTGCGGATGGTGCCGATGGATTCGATGATGCCGGTGAACATGGGGTCTTCCTCAAAAACGGTTTGCGCGGGGCAAGCCCGGCATTATACGCCGGGCGCCGGCAGGGGGATGGCTGTGACCCGCCAGTCATCGCCCACTGCGCGCATTTCGGTAATTTTCAGCCGCGGCGCTTCGCTCATTTTATCCAGCGGCCAGTCCAGTAGCGGGCGGGCGTGGGAGCCGAGGAAGGTGCCGGCGACGAACAGCTGGTACTCGTCGACCAGGCCTTGCCGGGCAAAGGCACCGACCAGGCCAGCACCGGCTTCCAGCAGGATTTCGTTGACGCCACGAGCCGCCAGGGCCTGTAGCAACGCCGGCAGGTCGACCTGGCCATTGTCGCCCGGCAGGCTGAGCAACTCGTGGCCGGCAGCGGCATAGCGCGGGTCATCTGCGACAGCGGTTACCACCAGCGCCGGGCCGGCCTGGAAGAACGCTGCATCCAACGGCAGGCGCAGGCGGCCATCTACCAGCACCCGCAATGGCGTGCGGCTGAGTGCCAGGCTGGTGGTTTCGGCATCCAGGCCCAGCTCGGCACCGCGCACGGTCATGCGCGCGTTGTCGGCCAGCACGCTGGCGGCACTGGTCAGCACCGCACTGGAACGGGCACGCAGGCGCTGCACTGCCGAGCGGGCAGCCGGGCCGGTGATCCACTGGCTTTCGCCACTGGCCATGGCGGTACGGCCGTCCAGGCTCATGGCCAGCTTGGCGCGGACGAACGGTAGACCGTGCTCCATGCGTTTGAGGAAGCCCGGGTTGAGGGCACGGGCCTCGGCTTCGAGCACGCCGCTGGCCACCTCGATGCCGGCCTCGGCCAGGCGCCGCAGGCCCTGCCCTGCCACTTGCGGGTTAGGGTCCTGCATGGCCGCCACTACTCGTGCCACCCCAGCCTTTACCAGCGCTTCGGCGCAAGGCGGCGTGCGTCCATGGTGGCTGCACGGCTCCAGGGTAACGTAGGCACAGGCGCCACGGGCGCGCTCACCGGCCTGGCGCAGGGCATGCACCTCTGCATGCGGCTCGCCAGCGCGCACGTGCCAGCCTTCGCCGACCACCTCGCCATCGCGCACGATCACGCAGCCTACGCGCGGGTTCGGGTGGGTGGTGTACAGGCCCTTGCGCGCCAGCTCCAGCGCGCGGGCCATGTAGTGGGCGTCAAGGATGGCGGCTTGGCTGGGCATGTTCACTCTTTAGCTGGCTCGCGGGCCAGGCGGTCGATTTCTTCGCGGAACTCGTCGAGGTCCTGGAAGCGCCGGTAGACCGAGGCAAAACGGATATAGGCCACTTCATCGAGCTTGCGCAGCTCGGCCATGACCATTTCACCCACCACCAGCGATTTGACTTCGCGCTCACCGGTGGCACGCAGGCGGCTCTTGATGTGCGCCAGCGCCGCTTCCAGGCGTTCAACGCTGACCGGGCGCTTTTCCAGTGCCCGCTGCATGCCGGCGCGCAGTTTGTCTTCGTCGAAGGGCTGGCGCGTGCCGTCCTGCTTGATCAGCCGGGGCAGCACCAGCTCGGCAGTTTCGAAGGTGGTGAAGCGCTCGCCACAGGCCACACATTCGCGGCGGCGGCGCACCTGCTCGCCCTCGGCGACGAGGCGAGAGTCGATGACCTTGGTGTCGTTGGCACCGCAAAAGGGACAGTGCATGGTGGCAGGCAACAAAAAAAGGGAGGGCCATGGTAGCGCATTGCACTGGCAAGACAAGCCAAAGGGGTTAACATCCATGGGAATTCTGCCCGCGAAGGACTACCCCATGCACTACCGAGCGCTCGTCGTGCTGTGCTGCGCCGCCCTGCTCGCTGCCTGCGGCAGCGACAGACCGAAGACCGACAACCTCCCGGCGCCCACGCCAGCCCGCTCGGCCAAGCCGGCGGAGGTACTCGGCCCGCTGCCGGCCTACCAGCGCGAACTGAGCGGCACCTTGCTGGAAATCCCGGCCGGGGCCGACGTGGAGCTGGCCTTGCTGGTCATCGACGAACGCGACCGCCCGCAACGCCTGCTGGCCAGCAGCAACCTGACCGGCACCGGCCAGGCCCTGCCCTACCACCTGCGTTTCAACCCCGAGGCCTTCCCGGCCGGCGCGCGGGTCGAGCTGCGTGGCCGCGCAAGCAGTTCCGGCCAGCTGATCATGCACCTGCCGCCGGTGCGCATTACCCAGGCCCAAACCCAGGCCACCGGCCCGTTGCGTTTTGAGAAGGCGCCGTAAGTGGCGCCACTTTCCCTGCAACAGCCCCTGCAACAGGCCCTCAGCGGCCTGATCGGCGAAGCGCGGCTGATCGTCAGCGAGCTGCCCGGCTGCGACTTGAAGCTGTGGCTGATCGACGAGCAGAACATGGACCGCGCCTTCAGCAGCGAAGAAACCCGGCGCATTCTTGAAGAGCCGCCCTACTGGAGCTTCTGCTGGGCCAGTGGCCTGGCCATGGCCCGCTACCTGGCCGAGCACCCGGAATGGGTGGCCGGCAAGCGCGTGCTGGACTTTGGCGCTGGCTCCGGCATCGCCGGCATTGCCGCTGCGCGCGCCGGAGCACTGGAAGTGGTGGCCTGCGACCTCGACCCGCTGGCCCTCGATGCCTGCCGCGCGAATGCTGCGCTGAACGGGGTGGAGCTGAGCTACAGCAGCGACTTCTTCGCCGAGGACGACCGCTTCGACCTGATCCTGGTTGCCGATGTGCTGTATGACCGTGCCAACCTGCCACTGCTGGACGCTTTCCTCGGCCGCGGTCGCCAGGCCCTGGTAGCCGACTCGCGGGTACGCGACTTCAGCCACCCGCTGTACCAACAGTTGGGCGTACTCGAAGCGCTGACATTGCCGGACCTGGCCGAACCGCACGAATTCCGCCGGGTCAGCCTGTACCACGCCAGCCGCGACACCTTATAGTGCTGTTATTCACGAGTTTGCGAGAGTCGCAATGAGCCAAGACACGCCTTACATTTTCGACGCCACCGATGCCACCTTCCAGCAACTGGTGATCGAGAACTCCTTTCACAAACCGGTGCTGGTGGATTTCTGGGCCGAGTGGTGCGCGCCATGCAAGGCACTGATGCCGCTGCTGGCGAAAATCGCCGAGGGTTACCAGGGCGAGTTGCTGCTGGCCAAGATCAACTGCGACGTCGAGCAGCAAGTGGTAGCGCAGTTCGGCATCCGCAGCCTGCCGACCGTGGTGCTGTTCAAAGACGGCCAGCCGGTGGACGGCTTTGCCGGTGCGCAGCCGGAATCGGCAATCCGCGCCATGCTCGAACCCCACGTGCAGCTGCCTGCCGCCCCCGTTGCTTCGCCGCTGGAGCAGGCCAAGGCGCTGTTTGCCGAAAGCCGTTTTGCCGAAGCCGAGGCGCTGTTGCAAGCGCTGCTGGGTGAGGACAACAGCAATGCCGAGGCGCTGATCCTGTATGCCCGTTGCCTGGCTGAACGCGGTGAGCTGGGTGAGGCCCAGGTGGTGCTGGATGCGGTCAAGACCGACGAGCACAAGGCTGCCCTGGCGGGTGCCAAGGCCCAGCTGACCTTCCTGCGCCAGGCTGCCAGCCTGCCGGAAGTCGCCGACCTGAAGAGCCGCCTGGCGCAGAACCCGCAGGATGACGAGGCGGCTTATCAGCTGTGCATTCAGCAACTGGCGCGCCAGCAGTATGAGGCCGCGCTGGAGGGGTTGTTGAAGCTGTTCCAGCGTAATCGTGGCTATGAGAACGGGCTGCCGCAGAAGGCGATGCTGCAGGTGTTCGAGCTGCTGGGTGGCGACCACCCGCTGGTTGGCGTTTACCGTCGCAAGCTGTCGGCGGCGATGTTCTGAGAATGCCGGGGCCGCTTTGCGGCCCCAAAATTCTGAAACCTTCACCCCACCCAGTGATAAACCGGCGCATCCACGCCACTTTCCACCTTCACCTCACTGCTGTGCCGCAAGCGCACCAGCAGCCGCTTGCCCGCCGCCGTACTCCCGGCCAACCCTTCCAACCGATCCAGCAACTCCGGCCCGCTCATCTGCCCCGCCAGGCGCAACACCTCACGCGCCGCAGTCCACTGCCCGTCATCCTGACGCGGCGCCGCCACCGTAGCCGTAGCAGTACCCTGCGCCACTACCGGCACCTCGGTCTGTCGCCCCAGCTGCGCCCACTCCTCAGGCTCCAGCTCGATGGTCAGGTCCACCGGCCAATCACCAATCTTTCCACGAATTCTCACGGTGCATTCCTTGAGCAAGGTCAATGCACTCATCCTACCGCAACATGAAACCTGCACCACGCAAGCTGGCGGCGCGCAGAAAAGTTGTTATAACATAACTCACTCTTCCAGCCCGCCCCGGAGTCGTCCATGCGTCGCCTGCTGCTCGCCCTGCCCTTCGCCTTGCTGCCCCTGGCCGTGGCCCATGCCCACGACGAACATGACCATGATCATGCCCACGGCACCCTCGGCGCGCATGAGCATGGCGTGGCCAAGCTCAACGCCGTGCTCGATGGCAACACCCTGGAGCTGGAACTGGATAGCCCGGCAATGAACCTGGTCGGCTTCGAGCATGCCGCCAGCAGCGATGCCGACAAGGCCAAGGTCGCCGCCGTGCGCCAACAACTCGAACAACCGCTGCAACTGTTCGGCCTGCCTGCTGCCGCAGGCTGCAAGGAAGACCAACAGGCGCTGGAAAGCCCGCTGTTCGGTGACGCGCCGAAAGCCGACGACGATGGTGACGAGCATGAGCACGGCCACCAGCACAGCGACATCGGCGCCCATTACCAACTGACCTGCGCCAACCCCGACAAACTGGCACAGGTCGACCTCGCCCCGCTGTTCAAAGCCTTCCCGGCCACCCAGAAAATCAATGTGCAACTGATCGGCCCCAATGGCCAGAAAGGCGTGGAAGCAACGCCGGCCAAGGCAGCGGTCACCTTCTGAATGAGCCAGCCGTTGATCGAACTGCATGACCTGGTGTTCGCCTGGCCAGGTCAAACTCCGCTACTGGATATTCCGGCGTTTCACCTGGACGCCGGCGAGGCCCTGTTCCTGAAAGGCCCCAGCGGCAGTGGCAAGACCACCTTGCTGGGCCTGCTGGGCGGGGTGAATGTACCGGGCCAGGGCCGCATCCAGCTGCTCGGCCAGGATCTCGGCAGCCTCGGCCAGGGTGCCCGTGACCGCTTCCGGGTCGACCACACCGGTTACATCTTCCAGCAGTTCAACCTGTTGCCGTTCCTTTCAGTGCGCGAAAACGTTGAGCTGCCGTGCCGCTTCTCGCGCAGCCGCAAGGCCCGCGCCGAACAGCGCCATGGCAGTGTCGACCAGGCGGCCAGCACGCTGCTGGCCCACCTGGGCCTGGACGACCCCGCCCTGCTCGCCCGCCGCGCCGACAGCCTGTCGATCGGCCAGCAGCAACGGGTCGCAGCCGCTCGGGCGCTGATCGGCCAGCCCGAGCTGGTGATCGCCGACGAGCCGACCTCGGCGCTGGACGCCGATACCCGCGAAGCATTCATCCGCCTGCTGTTCGATGAATGCCGCGCCGCTGGCGCCAGCCTGCTGTTCGTCAGCCACGACCAGAGCCTGGCGCCGCTGTTCGACCGCCACCTGTCGCTGGCTGAACTCAACCGCGCTGCCAAGCCCCGGGAGGCCTGATGTACCTGCTCCGCCTTGCCCTGGCCAGCCTGGCCAACCGCCGTTTCACTGCGTTTCTCACCGCTTTTGCCATCGCCCTGTCGGTGTGCCTGCTGCTGGCGGTGGAGCGGGTTCGCACCGAGGCCCGCGCCAGCTTTGCCAGCACCATCAGCGGTACCGACCTGATCGTCGGCGCCCGCTCCGGCTCGGTGAACCTGCTGCTGTATTCAGTGTTCCGCATCGGTAACGCCACCAACAACATCCGCTGGGACAGCTATGAGCACTACGCCAAAGACCCGCGGGTAAAGTGGGCGATCCCTATCTCGCTGGGCGACTCGCATCGCGGCTACAGAGTGATGGGCACCACGGCTGAATACTTCAGCCATTACCAGTACGGCCGCCGCCAGCATCTGGCACTGAGCCAAGGGCGTGAGTTTGCCAACGACCCGTTCGAAGTGGTGCTCGGTGCCGAAGTAGCCGAGGCACTGCACTACAAGCTGGGCGACAAGCTGGTGCTGGCCCACGGCGTCGCCGCGATCAGCCTGGTCAAGCATGACGACAAACCGTTTACCGTGGTCGGTGTGCTCAAGCGCACCGGCACGCCGGTCGACCGCACCCTGCATATCAGCCTGGGCGGCATGGAGGCGATCCATATCGACTGGCACAACGGAGTGCCAGCGCGTGGCGCCGGGCGCATCAGCGCCGAGCAGGCGCGCACGATGGACCTGCAACCTGCCGCCATCACCGCGTTCATGCTGGGCCTGAACAGCAAGATCGCGACCTTCAGCCTGCAACGGGAAATCAACGAATACCGCAGCGAGCCATTGCTGGCGATCCTGCCTGGGGTGGCCCTGCAAGAGCTGTGGAGCCTGATGGGCACTGCGGAACAGGCGTTGTTCGTGGTGTCGCTGTTCGTGGTGCTGACCGGTTTGATCGGCATGCTCACGGCGATTCTCACCAGCCTCAACGAGCGCCGCCGGGAGATGGCGATATTGCGCTCGGTAGGGGCCAGGCCGTGGCACATCGCGGGGTTGCTGGTGCTGGAAGCACTGTCGCTGGCTGCGGCCGGGATCGTGGCCGGGCTTGGCTTGCTGTATGCGGGTATCGCCGTGGCACAAGGGTATGTGCAGGCCAACTATGGTTTGTATTTGCCCCTGGCCCTGCCAAGCGCCCATGAGTGGACCTTGCTGGCTATTATCCTGGGGGCTGCGTTGCTGATGGGTAGCGTACCGGCGTGGCGGGCCTATCGGCAGTCGCTGGCCGACGGCCTGGCCATACACCTCTGAGAACCAGTAATGATCCAGTACCTCACTGCCTTCTTCGCGGGCTCGCCCGCTCCCACAGGGTTCTCCACAGGCCTCAGGCCTTGTATAGGCCCTGTGGGAGCGGGTTCACCCGCGAAGAGGCCAGCACTGCACTTGCTGCTGGCCCTGCTGCTGTTGATACCGATGCCTCTATGGGCCTCGGAACCCAAGGAACTGGACTGGCCCGCCCTCATCCCCGAGGGCGCCCCGGTCATCCCGCCACAGCTCGCCCCCCTGCACGACATGTCGCAGCTCAGCAATGCCCTGTCTGCCGAGTCCGCACCAGCCGCGCGCCAGCAGGCCCCCGACGCGCCAGTGGTAAAAAGCCTCGATGGCCAGCAGATCAAACTGCCCGGCTACATCGTGCCGCTGGAGGTCAGCGAAGAAGGCCGCACCACCGAATTCCTGCTGGTCCCCTACTACGGCGCATGCATCCATGTGCCGCCACCGCCGTCGAACCAGATCGTGCATATTTTCAGCGAAATGGGCGTTCGCGTCGAAGACCTCTACCAGCCCTACTGGATCGAGGGAAAGCTGCAGGTTAGAGCCTCCAGCAGCGAACTGGCCGATGCCGGATACCAGATGGAAGCCGAGAAAATATACGCTTATGAGCTGAGATGAGAACTGTTTCGAATTCGTGACGACGCTTCTTTGAGCTGGGTCAAACTTTCTGTTTAAACGCATCCGTACCATTGGACTACTCGATTACTCACGTCCTTTGGGAGCTTCCATGAACAAGTCCTTGCTCGGTGCCGCCCTCGCGGCCCTGACCCTCGCCGCCCCTGTCGCCCACGCCCACCAGGCGGGTGATGTCATCGTCCGAGCCGGTGCCATTACCGTTGCTCCCAACGAAAGCAGCGGCGACCTGAAATTCGACGGCAGCAAGGTCTCGGGCACCAAAGCGACCCTGGACAGCGACACCCAACTGGGCCTGACCTTCGCCTACATGCTCACCGACCACGTCGGCCTGGAGCTGCTGGCTGCCACCCCGTTCAAGCACACTGTCGGCGTAAAAGGCCTGGGCGGCGGCCTGGACGGCAAGCTGGCCGACATCAAGCAACTGCCACCGACCCTGTCGCTGCAGTACTACCCGATGGAGCCAACCTCCAAGTTCCAGCCATATGCCGGCGTTGGCATCAACTACACCCTGTTCTTCGATGAAGACCTCAGCAGCACCCGTAAACAGCAGGGCTTCAGCAACCTGAAGCTGCAGGACTCGGTCGGCTTCGCCGGCCAACTGGGCATGGACTACATGCTCACCGAAAACCTGCTGGTCAACGCCTCGGTCTGGTACATCGACATCGATACCAAAGCCAGCGTCAACGGCCCGACCGCACTGGGCTACAGCAAGACCAAGGTCGACGTCGACGTCGACCCATGGGTGTACATGGTCGGCCTTGGCTACAAGTTCTGACCTGAGCATTGCAGGGCGGCTTCGGCCGCCCTCTCGCGTTGCAGCCATAGCCAGTAGCCCAGCGCGACCGTGCTGAAGGCCATCCCCAGCCCACACACCGCCGCCCAGCCCCAATGGGCAAATACCCAGCCCGCCAGCACCGCCCCCAGGCCGCCACCCAGCGAATAGCAGCACATGTAGGCACCGATCAAGCGGCTGGCCATTGCCCCCCGCCCGGCCAGCAACAGGCTCTGGTTGGTGACATGCACCGCCTGCACGGCAAAATCCAGCATCAGCACCCCCACCCCGAAAGCCATCAGTGAATGCCCGACCAATGCCGTGGGCAGCCACGACAGTGTCAGCAGGGCCAGCGCCAGCCCGGTGGTGCGCTCCCCACGCCCTTGGTCGGCCAAGCAACCGGCACGGGCTGCCGCCATCGTGCCTGCGACACCTGCCAAGCCAAACAGGCCTATCTCGGTATGGCTCAGCGCCAATGGCGCAGCGCTCAGGGGCATGACCATTGCACTCCACAGCACGCTGAACGCCGCAAAGATCAACACGCCGAATACTCCACGCTGGCGCAACAACCTGTCGTGCCGGTACAGGCTGAACTGGGCCACGATCAGCGCCCGGTAGCCAGACCTCTGCTTCGCTGGCTGGGCCGTGGGCAAGCAGCGCCACAACACCAGGGCCAGTAGCATCAGGCCCCCCGCTGCAACCAGGTACACACTGCGCCAACCCGCCAGGTCGGCAAGCCCGCCCGAAACCAGCCGCGCCGATAGAATCCCCAGCACCACACCACTGGTGACGGCGCCTACGGCTTGCCCTTGCTGGCCGGGTGCGGCAAGGCTCGCGGCATACGCCACCATCACCTGCACCATGACCGCCATCAGCCCGGTGATCAGCAGCGCCAGCAGCAACATGGCCCAGTTGGGCGCCATGCCGACGCTGACCAGCGCCAGGGCCGAGACCAGCAACTGGCCAAGCAACAGGCGTTTGCGGTCGATCATGTCCCCCAGCGGTACGATCAGCAGCAGCCCCAGGGCGTATCCCACCTGGGTTGCACCAACCACCCAACCGATCTGCTGCTGCGCCACACCCAGTTCGGCGGCCATCGATTCAAGCAAAGGCTGGGCGAAATACACCGTCGCCACGGCCATGGCGCTGGTGGTGGCAAGCAGCAGGGTTATCCAGCGTGTCAGCGCAGGGCTCATCGGCATGGCCTCGTCAATCTGGTTTCGAATTGAAACCAGATGCTGGATATTTAGCAAATGTGGTTTTAATCTGCAACCAGACAAACAAGACAGGTTTGCCCCATGCTCGATGAAAATAATGCGCAATGCCCTGTGGCCCGGGCCTTGGAGGTATTGGGTGACCGTTGGGCGCTAATGATTCTGCGCGATGCCTTTGATGGCCTGCGGCGCTTCAGTGAATTCCAGAAAAACCTGGGGCTGGCGAAGAATATCCTCGCCTCGCGGCTCAAGCTGCTGGTGGAGAGTGGGTTGTTGGCGCTGCAGCCGGCTTCGGATGGCAGTGCCTACAAGGAGTATGTACTGACCGAGAAAGGGCGGTCGGTTTTTCCGGTGGTGGTTGGCTTGAGGCAGTGGGGGGAGCGGTTTCTGTTCGCGGCAGGTGAGGTGCGTTCGGAGTTGGTGGAGGGTGCTAACGGGCAGGCGCTTGAGACGTTGCAGGTGCGAGGCCAAGATGGGCGGATTCTTAAAGCCGAGGATTGCCTGCGCAAAGTTGTGCGGCATGGGTGATTCTGGGGCTGCTGCGCAGCCCATCGCGACACAAGGCCACTCCCACAGGGGCCGCACATCGATTGTCTTTGCGCTATCCCTGTGGGAGCGGCCTTGTGTCGCGATAGGGCCGCAAAGCGGCCCCAGCACTTTCAGCCCTTGCCCAGAAGCCGCGCCAAACCTTCAACCATCGGCGTCGCCTGCGGGAATTCGAACCGCGCCAGCAACCGCTGGTTATCCGCCCGCGAATGGCGAATATCACCCGAGCGCGCCGGCGCATAGGTGACCGCCGGCAAGCTCCCCACCACCTTCTCCAGCGCCGCCAGCATCTGGTTGATCGACGTCGCCTGGTTGAGGCCGATATTTACCGCCCCCTCCTCGACCTGCGGCTGCTCCAGCGCCTGCACCATCACCTGCACCAGGTCGCCCACATAAAGGAAGTCGCGGGTCTGCTCGCCATCGCCGAACACCGTGATCGGCAAGCCCTGCACAGCACGCTCGCAGAAGATGCTGATTACCCCGGAATACGGCGAGGACGGGTCCTGGCGTGGCCCGAAGATATTGAAGAAGCGGAACACCACCGGCTCCAGGCCATGCTGACGGCGGTAGAAGTCCAGGTACTGCTCACTGGCCAGCTTGTCCACGGCATAGGGGGTCAGCGGCGCCTTGGGCGTGTCTTCGGCAATCGATTCACCCTCGCCATTGTTGCCGTACACCGCCGCACTCGAAGCGAACAGCACCCGACGCAAGCCATGTACACGCATGGCCTCACAGACGTTGAGGGTGCCGATGAAGTTGCTTTGGTGGGTACGCACCGGGTCTTCGACCGAGGCCTGCACCGAAGCCACTGCTGCCAGGTGCACCACGGCACTGCAGCCCGCCGCAGCCTGCGTGACCAACCCGGCATCGGCAACATCGCCTTCGATCAGCTCCAATCGAGGGTGATCAACCTGCAGGTTGCCCCGCCGCCCAGTGGAGAAGTCGTCGAGAATGCGTACGGCGTAGCCTTTGTCCAACAACGCATCGCACAGGTGGGAGCCAATGAAGCCGGCACCGCCGGTGATCAGGATGGGGGCGTCAGCCATGGCGGTAGAACCGGTCCAGTAGAGGCGGCAAGCCAGCGCGCCAGGCACGCGGCTTGATACCGAAGGTATGAAGGATTTTCTTGCAGGCCAATACCGCATGCTGCGGCTCTTCGCTGGCATCCGGGCGCGCGGCATGGGCCTGCGGCGTCGGTGCCTGCACGGCCAGCTGGCGGTACTGGCCGGCCTCGGTGAGGATCGCCTGACCCAGCGCCAGCGGCGTAGTCGCCTCGTTGGCGGCGTAATGGTAGGTGCCCCACAGCGGCGCGCTGCAATCGAGCTGCTTGAGTACCGACAGGATCACCCGGGCAGCATCGTCTACCGGTGTCGGGTTGCCGCGCCGGTCGTCGGCCAGCAGCAGCTCCTGCGGTTGCTCGGCACGGGTCAGAAAGCGGCCCAGTGCGCCATCGATACTCTCGTCGAGCAGCCAGCCAAAGCGTAGCAGCACATGCTGCGGGCAGGCTGCACGCACACTCTGCTCGATGCGCCAAAGTGCCTGGCCACGCTGCCCCAACGGCACCGGTTCGTCTTTTTCGCTGTAGGCCGTCGCCCGCGAGCCATCGAATACCCGGTAACTGGAAGGCTGCACCAGGGTGATCTGGTGATGCTGGCACAGCTCCGCCAGCCGCTCCACTGCCCGCTCCTGCTGGGCCAGGCGTTGTTCGCTGACCGACTCGGCCTGGAACCAGTCGAAGTAATAGGCCAGGTTGACCAGCGCGTTGGGGCGATGATCGTCGAGCAACTGAGTGAGGCTGGCAGGAGCCCAGCCATTCTCGGGCGGGCGCGGCGCCAGGAATGCGATGTCCTCCTCGGCCCCAAGACGAATCAGCGCTTGCCCGAGGGCATTGCCACCACCCAACAGCATTAGGCGCATACGCATAGAGTCAGCAGATCCGGAGAGGTTGATGAAGGAAAGGGGTCATTTTGCGGTTTCCGGGCGGGGAAGTCCAACGCAGGGGCTCGAGAACGCCGGTAGTCGCAGTCGCTCAACGCTTTCATGGCAGAAATCATAAGAAGCAGAAATCTCCTACAGCCCTCAAAGATTCAGCTGACTTCCGCTCAACAGCCTAACGGCATTGAATCGTTGACTGCCGCGTTTGCGGGTCGCCAAAGCCAGTTTGCAAGCGACGCCAACAAAGGCAACTCTCTTGGTCTACTACAAGGAACGTTCAATGTCGCATTCGGAAGTCGCATATCTTGACTTCAACAGGGAGCAGGGTTTGGCGATATCACTCGCAAGCCAAACCCTTGCAGACCTAGGGGGACCAGAAGCTACAGGTGTGGCAGTTCAGGCCATACTATGATCGAACTCGAAGTAACACTTATTCTGATACTCGCCCTGATGGCCTTCATGGCCGGTTTCTTTGATGCGATTGCCGGCGGCGGTGGCTTGATCACGCTGCCGGTATTGTTCATTGCCGGTATCGAACCGTTGGCTGCGATCGCTACCAACAAGTTTCAGGCGGCGTCAGCGACAGTTTCGGCTACATTCGCCTTCGCGCGCAAAGGCATGATCGACTGGAAAAAATCCCACGTAATGGCGCTCATGTCCTTCATCGGCGGGGCACTAGGCGCTTTGTCGGTCAGCTATGTACCTAAAACACTCCTCCAGGCCTGTGTGCCGATCCTCCTGATCGTTGTGGCCGCCTACTTCGCTTTTAGTCCAAAACCCAATGAACAAACGCGCAAAGCGAGGATATCAGTCAGCTTGTTCTGCATTACCGTGGCGCCGATCATTGGGTTCTATGACGGGATTTTCGGTCCAGGCGTCGGCTCGTTTTTCATGCTGGCCTGCGTCATCCTCCTTGGCCAGCATCTGCTCCAGGCCGTTTGTAACAGCAAGCTGTTGAACGCAGCATGTAACCTGGGTGCGCTGTCAGTGTTTTCATTGAGCGGGGCGATCATCTGGCCACTGGCGTTGGCAATGGCAGTCGCGGCTTTTGTGGGGGCCCAATTGGGTGCACGTTGCGCAGTGCACTTTGGGCCCCGGCTGATCAAGCCATTGCTGGTCGGTGTTTGCTGCATCATGGCGACCAAGTTGCTGCTCGACTCAGGCAACCCGATTGGTCAGTGGTTACATCGCCTTACTCTCTGAGGGAAACATCATTCAATCTCGAACAGGCTGTTACGCAACGGCCCCACACTCAGCCGCTCGCGCACATCATCATCTATACGCGGATCATCCGGCCGGTACAGTCTTACCTGCCGATAGGCGTTGATGCGATTGATCTCCTCGCCCAGGTACTCCCACACCACCCGAGTACACGCCGGGTTGCGCCGGTCGCCACTGGATACACCCGCCTTCAGGCCGTTCAGGCGGGTAATGCGGCTTTTGAAGCTGGGAATGAGGATGGTCTGGCTCATTTCGTTGAAGGTCAGCGACTCGTAGTCGATCAGGAACACCCGGTCCTGCAGCTGGAAGGCCGCCCCCAGGTAGCGGCAACGCACCTCGGCATGCTGGTCGGTGGCGCTGGAACGCTCCTGGCGCTCCTGGCGCTCGAACAGGAAGCGGCCGCGTTCTTCCCATAGGTGCACCAGCGACACCAGGATCGTGCCCGGCACCGACATGCAGTTGGAGTATTCGAAGTAGTAGCCGCAGTAGCGCGACAGGTTGCCGGCATGCTCGTGCAGCGGGCGGAACAGCTCGCTGATCGGGTCGCTGGGCTGCTCGGCCAGGGTCGACACGCGGGCACCGATCAGGCGGGCGAACTGCTCGGCCGGCAGGTTCAGCTCATAGTCCTCCACGCCGAAGAAATCACCAATGCGCTTGAGGTTGAAAGCCGTCGGACGGCTTTGCCCGCTCAGGTACTTGTTGAACTGCGCGCGGTTGATCGACAGCTGCCGGCAAACTTCGGAAATAGAGCGGTAGTGGCTGCAAGCCAGTTTGAGGTTGGTAGCGAAATGATCGCTCATGTGCGGAATCCAGGTGACGCGAATGACGCCATTGTAGCATCAAGTCGCATCAATTCAGACCAAGCCGCGAAATTGTAACCACTCTTGTCATGACCAACCATGCGCCCCAACGAATAGCGGTGCGCCTGCCGTCCGCTGGTCTTTCCATGCGAAGAATAAGAATCGAGGTCATTTTCCAATGCTCGAAGCACTCAACGATTTCCTTTCCGGGAAACTCCTCATCGTGCTGATCGTCGGTCTCGGCGGTTACTTCACCATCCGTTCGCGGTTCGTTCAGTTCCGCCATTTCGGCCACATGTTTGCCGTGTTCAAGGAATCGCTGCGTGGCCAAGCAGGCCAGTTGAGCTCCTTCCAGGCCCTGATGCTGAGCCTGGCCGGCCGCGTGGGCGCCGGTAACATCGCCGGTGTCGGCATTGCCGTGACCCTGGGCGGCCCTGGCGCAGTGTTCTGGATGTGGGTCACTGCCCTGGTCGGCATGGCCAGCAGCTTCTTCGAATGCACCCTGGCCCAGGTGTACAAGCGCGCCGACGGCGACGGCTTGTACCGTGGCGGCCCGGCCTACTACATCCAGCATGGCCTGAAGAAGAAAAGCATGGCCATCGTGTTCTCGATCCTGCTGCTGGTTACCTACGGTTTCGCCTTTATCGGCCTGCAGTCGTACACCGTGACCCACTCGCTGCAGAACGCCTTTGCCTTCGACCCGCGCCACACCGGCATCGTCCTGGCCGTGCTGCTGGCCATCACCTTCCTCGGTGGCATCAAGCGCATCGCCGCAGTATCGGACCTGCTGGTACCGATCAAGACCCTGGCCTACATCGGCGTGACCCTGTACGTGATCGGCACCCAGATCGAACACGTACCAGCCATGCTGGAAACCATCTTCAAGAGCGCCTTCGGCCTCGACCCGGCGTTCGGCGGCCTGCTCGGCAGCGCCATCGTCATGGGCGTGAAGCGTGGCGTGTTCGCCAACGAAGCGGGCCTGGGCAGTGCGCCGAACGTGGCAGCCGTGGCTGCGGTGAAGCACCCGGGCGCCCAGGGCGTGGTCCAGGCCTTCAGCGTGTTCCTCGACACCTTCGTGATCTGCACCTGCACCGCGCTGCTGATCCTGCTGTCGGGCTTCTACACCCCTGGTTTCGAAGGTGACGGCATCGTCCTGACCCAGAACTCGCTGGCCGCCGTGGTCGGTGACTGGGGCCGCCTGTTCGTCAGCGTGGCACTGTCGCTGTTCGTGTTCACCTGCATCCTCTACAACTACTACCTGGGCGAAAACAGCCTGCAGTTCCTCAGCCGCAACCGTGTGGTGCTGCTGGCGTTCCGCGCATTGGTGCTGGCACTGGTGGTGTGGGGTTCGATGCAAGACCTGTCGACCGTGTTCGCCTTCGCCGACATCACCATGACCTGCCTGGCGTTCGTCAACCTGGTGGCCCTGGCCCTGCTGTTCAAGGTGGGCCTGCGGGTGATGCGCGACTACGACGACCAGCGCAAGGCCGGCATCCAGCAACCCGTGTTCGACTCGTCGAAGTTCGCCGACCTCGACCTGGACCGCAATGCCTGGCCTGCCAATCCGCAGGTGGAAACAGCCACTGACAAAGCAGTCGGCCAAGCTCAGCCGCAGCGCTGATATCCTGCCCTGCCCAGCCGCCCCGTCCGCGGGCGGCTTTTCTTTCTCCGCTCACCGCTACGGATGCTTTCCATGCGTGCAGTAAAGAACCTTCTCGTGCTCTATACCGGCGGCACCATCGGCATGCTTGAAACCCCGGAAGGCCTGGCGCCGGCCGGTGGTTTTGAAGCGCGGATGCGCGAACACTTCGCCCAGGTGGCCGATGCGCCCCAGCTGCAATGGACCCTGCAGGAACTGAACCCGCTGCTCGACAGCGCCAACATGCAGCAACACAACTGGCTGGCGATGCGCGATGCCATTGTCACGGCAGTGGATGTGGCTGGCCATGATGGCGTGCTGGTGCTGCATGGCACCGACAGCCTGGCCTATAGCGCCGCGGCGTTGTCGTTCTTGCTGCTGGGCCTGCCGGTGCCGGTGCTGCTGACCGGGTCGATGCTGCCGGCAGGTGCCCCGGACAGCGACGCCTGGCCCAACCTGTGTGGTGCGCTGCGCCAGTTCGAAAAAGGCCTGGAAGACGGCGTGCAGCTGTACTTCCATGGCCAGCTGCTACATGGCTGCCGGGCGTCGAAGCTGCGCAGCGAAGCGTTCGATGCCTTTGTAGCGCTGCCGCGTCATCGTGACGGCGAGCGTGCCGCAGCAATCCCCGCCGAACTGGGTTACAAACACCCGCGACAGCCGGTCAACCTGGCGGTAGTACCGGTGTTCCCGGGCCTGCAGGCCAGCCATTTGCAAGCGCTGCTGGGCAGCGGCGTGCAAGGGTTGCTGCTGGAGTGCTACGGCAGCGGGACCGGGCCGTCGGATGACCAGGCATTGCTGGATGTGCTGAGCGCAGCGCGCCAGCGGGGCGTGATGCTGGCGGCTATCAGCCAGTGCCCTGAGGGTTCGGTGGTGTTCGATACCTATGCGGCGGGTAACCGCTTGCGCGGGGCCGGACTGGTCAGTGGTGGCGGCATGACCCGTGAGGCGGCGCTGGCCAAGATGGTTGCGCTGTTGGGGGCTGGGCTGGATGTCGATGCGGCAGAGCGGTGGTTTGCTCTGGACCTGTGCGGGGAGCGTGCTTGAGGGTTCCCCTCTCTGGCGCATTCGCGGGTAAACCCGCTCCTACAGGCTGCGCGCCGGCCCCTGTGGGAGCGGGTTTAGCCGCGAAGAGGCCCTGACAGGCGAAAGAAAATGGCGGAAGGCAGCGGGAGTCGAACCTGCCCGGGAACGGCTGCCGTCCCCAACCGGGTTTGAAGCCCGGCCGCGCCACCGGGCGCGATTGCCTTCCTTGAACTCAGTGCCTGGCCTGCTGTTGGGCCAGGGCGCTGTCGGCGCGGATTTGACGCTGGTCGGCCACCCTCCGGGTCAGGCCGATGCGGTCGAAGTATTCCAGAACCTGCACACTGCGCTTGCGACCGATGCCCAACATATCGCGAAACGCCGCAACCTGCACTATCGGTGTTTCTCCGGCCTGCCGCAGCAGCAGCTCTGCCATGCGCTGTAGCGTCGCCTCGGGGTAGAACAGGTCGCGCACCACCTGGTGCACCAGGCCCAGCCGGGCCAGCTTGCGCAGCAACAAGCGCACCTCAGCTTCGGCGCAGCTCTCCTCACTTGCCAAGGTCCTGACCCAGGGCGGATCGTATTGCCCCGCCAGCAACTTCGGCTGCAAGCGCGCCCATAACGCACTGTCGGCTTCGCTCAACTGCACCTTGTGATCGGGCAGGTGCAGCCAGGGCCCGCTGCTTGCAATGGCACCGACATCGAGCAACTCATCCAGCAGGCTGACGAATGCCGGCCGCTCCAGCGGCAAGGCCGCAAAGCGGCGCAGGCGGTCGCGGTCCGGGCCGAGTTGGTCGGGCTCCTGCTCGTGAAACCGCGCCAACTGCTCCAGCACCTGGTACTTGAGCCCCTGCCACTGGGCGTTGGCGAACAGCAGCTGGCCCTGTCGCGTGGCCACCACCAGCACATCTTCCGGCAACTGCCAGGTTTCCCGCAGGCGGTTGAACTGCCGCTCGAGACGCTGTGGGTCAAGACCACCCGGGGCACTGATAAGCAGGGCCGGCAGGGCCTGCTCCAGATCTTCGGCATTGCGCAGCACCTGCAACTGGCGCAGGCGCTCATCGCTGCGGCGTTGTCGGCTGGGTGCGAACGGGTCAAGCACCTTGCCGCCACCCAGCGTTCGCTGGGCACGCTGATCACGCAGCACCAGGCGGTCGCCGTGCACCGCCTGCAGCGGCGCGTTGAGCAGCAACTGGGCGAACATGCGCTGGCCCGCCGCCAGGGTTTCGCCTTCAAGCAAGGCGACCCGGGCCGTCACATCCTGGGTGCCGAGGTGCACATGCACGGCGCTGAAGTGTTCGAAGGTTCGGGTCTCGCCAGCCAACAGGCTCAGCTCGATATCCACCCGCACAGTGGGCGCATGCAGCCACTCGGGCACCAGCCAGTCCCCCCTACGTACCTGCTCCACCGCCAGGCGTTCGGCAACGATGTTCAGCGCCACCCGCTGGCCCGCCTCGGCCACCAACGCGGCCTGGTTCTGTGCATGCAGACCGCGCACCCGCACTGCTTTACCAGCCTTGCCCAGCAACAAGGTATCGCCGGCACTGACCCGGCCGGCCAGTGCCGTGCCGGTGACCACCACGCCAGCACCGGTAACCGCAAAAGCGCGGTCGACAGCCAGACGAAAACCGCCGCGCACGCTGCGTTGCCGCACAGCTGCTTCGGCCTCCAGCAACGCCTGACGCAGGGCTTCGACGCCCTCCCCGCTGAGGCTGGACAAGGGAAACTGCCGCGCCCCGGCATACGGCCCAGGCGCCAGCAGTTCACCAACTTGCACCTGCACCTCAGCCAGACGCGCCGGCTCGACCCGGTCGCATTTGCTGATCGCCACCAGCGCCTGGGGAATGCCCAGCAATTCGATGATCGCCAAGTGCTCGCGGGTCTGCGGCATGACCCCATCGTCCGCAGCCACCACCAGCAGCACCAGGTCGATGCCATGGGCACCGGCCAGCATGTTGTGGATAAAGCGCTCATGCCCCGGCACATCGATGAAGCCGGTCAGCGGTGCACCTTCGGCCAGCGCGGCATAGCGGTAGCCAAGGTCGATGGTCATGCCACGGGCGCGCTCCTCCTGGCGCTGGTCGCCGGCCTGGCCTGTCAGCGCCTGCAACAGTGCGGTCTTGCCGTGGTCGATGTGCCCGGCGGTGCCAACGATCACTGCACCGGCCCCAGTTGCAGGGCAGGCAACTGCGCCAGCCACTGGGCTTCATCGTCCAGTTGGCGCAGGTCGAGCCACAGGGCGTCGTCGTCGATACGGCCAAGTACCGGCACCGGCAAGTCACGCAGGGCCCGCTCCAGTACATGCAAACTGCGCCCACGCAGCTTCTTCGACACCTGCGGGCGCAGGCACAGGGCAGCACTGGCCAAGCGCGCCACCGGCTGGCTGCCACTGCCGATCATGCCCAACGCCTGTTCCACGCTGACAGCCCATTGCTCGCCGAGGCGGGCCTTGAGTTCAGGAGCCAAACGCTCGGCCTGGGCCTGGATCTCGGCCTGGTTGCGGGTGAGCAGGCGCAGGCTGGGCAGGCGTTCGGCCAACCGATCCGGGTTGCGGTACAGCGCCAGCACCGCTTCGAGTGCGGCGAGGGTGATCTTGTCGACGCGTAGCGCGCGCTTTAGCGGGTTCTTCTTGATCTTGGCAATCAGTTCCTTGCGGCCGACGATGATCCCGGCTTGCGGCCCGCCCAGCAGTTTGTCGCCACTGAAGGTGACGATATCGGCACCATCGGCCAGGGCCTGGCGCACTGTCGGTTCGGCAGGCAGGCCCCAGCGGGTAAGGTCGAGCAGGCTACCGCTGCCCAGGTCTTCAAGCAGCGGCAAGTCATGTTGGTGGGCGATACGCGCCAGCTCGGCAGTGGGCACCTGGGTGGTGAAACCCTGGATGCTGTAGTTGCTGCAATGCACACGCATCAGCAGGCCGGTGCGCGGGCCGATGGCGGCTTCATAGTCACGGGCGTGCGTGCGGTTGGTGGTACCGATCTCGTGCAGCTTCACCCCGGCGCGGGCCATGATGTCGGGGATGCGGAAGGCGCCGCCGATCTCGATCAGCTCGCCACGGGAGATGATGCCCTCCTTGCGCGCGCCCAGGCTGTTGAGCGCCAGCAGCACGGCAGCGGCGTTGTTGTTGACCACGGTGACGGCCTCGGCGCCGGTCAGTTCGCGGATCAGGCCTTCGATGAGATCGTCGCGGTCGCCGCGTTTGCCGGTGGCCAGGTCGAATTCCAGGTTAAGCGGGTAGCGGGCGGCGGTCTGCATGGCCTCGATGGCTTCTTCCGGCAACAGGGCGCGGCCAAGGTTGGTGTGCAGCACGGTGCCGGTGAGGTTGAACACGCGACGGACCTGGCTGCGTTGCTGGATGGCCAAGCGTTCGCCGGCGCGGCCCAAGAGGATTTCGGGGGCCAGCTCGGCTCTGCCGAGTTCGCCATTGCGCGCGGGGACGCGCAAATCGTCGAGCAATTGGCGCAGAGTGGCAAGGACGGCGTCGCGGCCGTGGCGGTCGATCAGCGGCAGGCAGGCCGGGTGGCGCAACAGGGTGTCGATGGAGGGCAGGCGTGGGGTGTTGCTGGCGAGGCTGGAGGACATGCGGTACTACCTTGGACTTATCCGTTGTCTGTTCTGGCCCTTTCGCGGGTGAACCCGCTCCTACAGGTAGGGCGTAACCCTGACGGTTTGCGCATTACCTGTAGGAGCGGGTTTACCCGCGAAGAAGGCGACTCGGTGTTTCAGTGTAGACACTCACCCACTACCCGGGCGCGAGCAGCAGGTTGGGTGCCAGGCGATGGAAGCCTTCCTCGTCCAGGCGCATATCCAGCGCCAGGCTCGCCAGGTCGTCGGCCAGCGGCTCGGCCGCCGCATCGTTCTCCAGGTAATTCTGCTTGAGGTAGCACTCGCACCCCGGGCAGCATTCGGCCCGCAAGGGTGCCTTGCCCGGCGCATGGCGGTCATCCTCGAGGCTGGTATAGCGCAGGTCCTTGCTCGACTCGCAGTACACGCACTTGACCCGCACCACATGCCACTCACAGGCACACAGCGAGCAAGCCAGGTAACGCAGGCCATTGTGCTTGCCACGATTGCGCACCACCCCGGCCATCGCCGGCGAACCGCAGGCCGGGCACTGGGCCAGGCTGTCGCCAGGCTTGAGCTCAGGCGTGGGCAGCGCCAGCAGCCAGCTGGACCATGCTGCCTGCAACGCGGCGCCAAGGAACGGCACCAGCGCCGCAGGCACCGCGTTGTACTGGCCAGCGAGCAAGGCAATGCCCCAGCCCTTGCGCTGGTTGTCATCACTGCCACGCAGCACCTGCAACGCCTCGCCGAGCGGGCCACTGGTGTCGTTTTCGAAGTGTTCGAGCAAGGCCTGCAACCAGACCAGCCAAGGCCCTTCACGTACCAGGCTGTCAGCTGCCAGCGGCGGCAAACCATGACTTATGCACAGGCGCTGACGCTCTTCGACCACCGGCATTTCACCGGGCGGGTTATCCACAAGCTGCTGCTGGATACGACACAGCCGCGCGATCAACTTCAGGTAATCGCCAAGGGCATTTCCCTCGGCCAGCTGCTCCAGGCGCGCGGCGCGCAGTTCAAACAGGTTGGCAGGCGGCAGGTGCAGAAACGGCGGCATCACCGCCGAGGCTTCGATCTGCCCGGGTTCGAGTATCGTGCTCAAGCGCTCATCCTTCTTTTCGTCCGTGATTGCCCGGCGTCTTGTCGCCAGTCACTTCGCGGTACCACAACTCATGGTGCTTGCGTGCCCAGGCGCGGCTGACCCAGCCATGCAGCATGGCGCCGATCGAGCCCTTGATCCAGATGCCGGCGTAGATGTGCACAATGATGCTGAGGATCAGCACGAACGCCGCCAGCGCGTGCAGCAGCGCGGACAGGCGAATGACATCGATGCCGAACCAATGGCTGAAGTATGCGCGCCAGATCACCACGCCACTGACCAGCAGTACCAGCATGCACGCCAGCAGGGTCCAGAACAGCAGCTTCTGCCCGGCGTTGTACTTGCCGATCGGTGGCACGCCCTCCTCCTCGTTGCGCATCACCCGGTCCACCCGGCGCAGCCACAGGCGGTCGTTGGCGGTTATGAAGTTGGCCCGCCAGAAGCGGAACACCAAACCGAGAAAGAACACGAACATCGCCACGCCGATGAAGGGGTGCAGGATGCGCGTCCACGGCCCGCCGCCGAACAGGTTGCTGAGCCAGAACAGCGCCGGGTGGAACAGCGCCAGCCCCGACAGCCCTGCAAGGATGAACAGGATCGCCACCACCCAGTGGTTGCTGCGCTCGTTGGCGTTGTAGCGCAGGATGGGTTTGTTGTCGTTCATGGCCGCTGCCCCCCTTGCCCACCGGGCTTGGTCGGATCATAGACATGCACCGCAGGGTCCACCTGATGCACGCTTTCGTCGGGTGGCGTGGGGTGTTCATCCTCTTCCACCCGCTGTGGGCCAACCCGCACATAGTGGAAAAACCCAGCCAGCACTGCTGCGCCCATGGCCAGCAGCGCCAGCGGCTTGGTGAAGCCCTTCCACAGCCCCACCAGCGGGCTGATCACCGGCTGGTCCGGCAAGCCGGCGTACAGCTTCGGCGTGTCGGCATGGTGCAACACATACATCACGTGAGTGCCACCGACGCCGTCCGGGTCGTAAAGGCCGGCCTTGTCGTAGCCCCGCGACTTCAGGTCGACGATGCGCTCGGCGGCATGCACTTTCATCTCGTCCTTGCTGCCGAAAACGATCGCCCCGGTCGGGCAGGTTTTCACGCAGGCCGGCTCCAGGCCCACGGTCACGCGGTCTGAACACAGGGTGCACTTGTACGCCTTGTGGTCCTTCTGCGAGATGCGCGGGATGTTGAACGGGCAGCCAGTGATGCAATAGCCACAGCCGATGCAGTGGTCCTGGTTGAAGTCGACGATGCCGTTGGCGTGCTTGATGATCGCCCCCGGGCTCGGGCAGGCCTTCAGGCAACCTGGGTCGGCGCAGTGCATGCAGCCGTCCTTGCGGATCAGCCATTCCAGGTTGCCGTCGTCACGCTCATGCTCGGTGAAGCGCATCAGGGTCCAGGTCTCGGCGGTGAGGTCCTGGGGGTTGTCGTAGGTGCCGTGGTTGTGGCCGACCTCGTCACGCAGTTCGTTCCACTCCGAACACGCCACCTGGCAGGCCTTGCAGCCGATGCACTTGGTGGTGTCGATCAGCTTGGCGACTTCCTGCTGCTGGCGTACCGAGGGCGGTACGGTGGTGGTGGCCGAGCGGGCGATGATGTCTTGGCTGGCCATCAGAGTTTCTCCACTTTGACGAGGAACGACTTGGACTCTGGCGTCTGCGTGTTGCCGTCACCGAGGAAGGGCACCAGGGTGTTGGTCAGGTAGCCATGCCGGGTCGCCCCGGTGAAGCCCCAATGCAACGGGATGCCGATCTGGTGCACGGTCTGGTTGTTGACCTGCAAAGGGCGAATCCGCTTGGTCACCACCGCTACCGCATCGATATGCCCGCGCTTGCTCGACACCCGCACCCGGTCACCGGCCTTGATGCCCTTCTCGTTGGCCAGCACCTCGCCAATCTCGACGAACTGCTCGGGCTGGGCAATGGCGTTGAGCCGGCAATGCTTGCTCCAGAAGTGGAAGTGCTCGGTCAGCCGGTAAGTGGTAGCCGCGTACGGGAACTCGTCGTGCTTGCCGAGGCTGTCCCACACCGAGTCGAAGATGCGCCCAGCTGGGTTGCTGGTGGCCTTCTTGTTCTGCGGGTGCAGCGGGTTGATGCCAATTGGCGTTTCGAACGGTTCGTAGTGCTCGGGGAACGGGCCTTCGGCCATCTTGTCGATCGCGAAGAAGCGCGCCACGCCTTCGGGGTTCATGATGAACGGGTTCATCCCCGCTTCGGGTGGTGAATCGACCTTGAAGTCGGGCACGTCGGTGCCGGTCCAGACCTTGCCGTTCCACCACACCAGGCGCTTCTTCTGCGGGTCCCACGGTTTGCCTTGCGGGTCACTGGAGGCACGGTTGTAGAGGATGCGGCGGTTGGCCGGCCAGGCCCAGGCCCAGTTCTGTACCTGGTGCATCCCGTACGGGTCGCTGTTGTCGCGGCGGGCCATCTGGTTGCCCTGCTCGGTCCAGCTGCCAGCGAAGATCCAGCAGCCAGACGCAGTGCTGCCGTCGTCCTTGAGCTGGCCGAAGCCTGCCAATTGCTGGCCGGCCTTGATCACCGCGCCAGCCGGGTCGGTGACGTCGGCCACCGCCCAGCCGTTCATCTCCTTGGCCAACTCCTCCGGGGATGGCTCTTCGGGGATCTTGTACGGCCAGCTGATGTTCATCATCGCGTCGGGGTAGGCGCCGCCCTCGGCCTGGTAGCGTTGGCGCAAACGCAGGAACAGCTCGCTCATGATGTGCACGTCGGTGCGGGTTTCGCCCGGGCCGTCGGCGCCCTTCCAGTGCCACTGCAGCCAGCGGCTGCTGTTGACCAGCGAGCCGTCTTCCTCGGCAAAGCAGGTAGTGGGCAGGCGGATAACTTCGGTCTGGATGTTGGCCGTGTCAACGTCGTTGAACGGCCCGGCGTTGCGCCAGAACTCCGAGGTTTCGGTGGCCAGCGGGTCCATGATCACCAGCCACTTGAGCTTGCCCAAGGCCGCAGTGACGCGGTTCTTGTCCGGCAGCGCGGCGATCGGGTTGAAGCCTTGGCACATATAACCGTTTACCTTGCCCTGGCCCATCATCTCGAACATGCGCAGCACGTCGTAGGCCGGTACATCGAGCTTGGGCAGCCAGTCGTAGCCCCAGTTGTTCTCCGCCGTGGCGTTGGCGCCATACCAGGCTTTCATCAGGCTGACGTGGAACTTGCCGTAGTTCTGCCAGTACGACAGCTGCCCCGGGCGCAGCGGCTTGGAAGCGCGTTTGTCGATGTAGGTGGCGTAGTCCTGCTCGGCGTCGCCAGCCAGGGTCAGGTAGCCAGGCAGCGAGTTGGACAGCAGGCCGAGGTCGGTCAGACCCTGGATGTTGGAGTGCCCGCGCAGGGCGTTGACCCCGCCACCGGGCATGCCGACGTTGCCCAGCAGCAACTGGACCATGGCCGCACTGCGGATGATCTGCGCGCCAATCGAGTGCTGCGTCCAGCCCAGCGCGTAGAGGATTGTCATGGTCTTGCCCGGTACCGAGCAGGTGGCGATCTCTTCCCAGACCTTCATCATGGCGTCCTGCGGCATGCCACAGGTCATGCTCGCCAGCTCCGGGGTATAGCGGCTGTAGTGCTGTTTCATCAATTGGAACACGCAGCGCGGGTGCTGCAGCGTCGGGTCGACCTTGGCATAGCCGTCCTCACCCAGCTCGTAACCCCAGCCGGACTTGTCGGCATACACACGCTTGGCCTCGTCGTAGCCGCTGAACAGACCGTCCTCGAAGCCATAGTTCTCTTTGACGATGAACGACACGTCGGTGTAGTTGCGCACGTACTCGTGCTGGATCTTGTCAGTAGTCAGCAAGTAGTTGATCAGCCCACCCATGAAGGCGATGTCGGTACCGGTGCGGATCGGCGCGTAGTAGTCCGCCACCGAAGCGGTACGGGTAAACCGCGGGTCGACCACGATCAGCCGCGCCTTGTTGTGCGCCTTGGCCTCGGTCACCCACTTGAAGCCGCACGGATGCGCTTCTGCTGCGTTGCCACCCATCACCAGGACCAGATTCGCGTTGGCGATATCGGACCAGTGGTTGGTCATGGCGCCACGGCCGTACGTCGGGGCAAGACTTGCCACCGTCGGGCCATGTCAGACACGAGCCTGGTTATCGAACCCCAGCATGCCTGTTGCGCGGACGACCTTGTGGGTCAGGTAGCCGGCCTCGCTGGAGGCGGCGGAAGCAGCGAGAAAACCGGTGGTGAGCCAGCGGTTGACGGTTAGCCCCTGGGCGTTCTTCTCGATGAAGTTGGCGTCGCGGTCCTGCTTCATCAGGTCGGCGACGCGGTCGAGCGCCTCGTCCCAGCTGACCCGCACCCACTCCTTGCTGCCCGGCTTGCGTACCTCGGGGTACTGCAGGCGGCTCGGGCTGTGGATAAAGTCCAGCAGGCCGGCGCCTTTCGGGCAGAGGGTGCCGCGGTTGACCGGGTGGTCGGCGTCACCTTCGATATGGATGATGCTCTGTTTGACGTTTTTACCCGCATCGCCCTGGCTGTACATGATCAGGCCGCAGCCGACCGAGCAGTAGGGACAGGTGTTACGGGCTTCTTTGGTATGCGCCAGCTTGAAGTGACGCACCTGCTCGGCGAAGGCCGGCGTCGGGGCCATGCCCAACGCCGCCAGGCTCGAGCCTCCAAGGCCGACGGCGGCGACCTTGAAGAACTGCCGACGGTTGAGATCCATCGTGCACTCCTGATCAGGTGGTGGACGCGCGGAACATGGCCGGCGCCTCTTGGTAGTCACGGTGGCGGCTAATTGATGGCCGCCAATAGATAAGACTAGTCAAGAATCGGGAAGGTGCGATGACATGGGTCAGCTGCAGACGCGGTCCCTGTGGGAGCGGGTTTACCCGCGAACACCGGCAACGCCGGTGCCATCCACCACTTACCAATCAGCAACGCGGCAGGTTGCGCACCACATTCAGCGCCGCGCTGCTCTGCGCCACCGGCATGATCTCGATGGTATTGATGTTCACATGCGCCGGTTGCTCGGCAATCCAGGCCACCGTGGCCGCAATGTCTTCCGGCAGAATGGCTTCCACATCCCGGTACAGCGCCTGCACGGCATCCTGGTCACCATTCAGGCGCACCACTGAGAAGTCGGTGCCCGAACACAGCCCCGGCTCAATATTGCTCACCCGCACGCGGGTGCCCGCCAGGTCGGCGCGCAGGTTGAGGCTGAACTGGCGAACAAAGGCCTTGCTCGCGCCGTACACGTTACCGCCCGGGTAGGGGTAGGTGCCGGCGATGGAGCCAATGTTGATGATCATGCCGCTGTCGGCTTCCACCATCTGCGGCAGGATCTTGTGGGTGTCCATGGCCAGGCCGGTGATGTTGGTGTCGATCATCCGCTGCCAGTTTTCGGCACTGCTGGCCTGGGCACGGTCGACACCCAACGCCAGCCCAGCGTTATTGACCAGCAGATCGATTTGCAGCGAAGCATCGCGAATATGCTCGGCCGCCGCTTCGAGCGACACCGGGTCAGTGACATCCAGCGCCAGCGGGATGAAGTTGGCACCCAGCTCGGCCTCCAGCGCTTGCAGCTTGTCCATGCGCCGGGCACCACCGATCACGCGGTAGCCTTTGCCGATCAGGGTGCGGCAAATGGCGCGGCCAAAGCCTGAGGAGGCGCCGGTTACGAATGCGGTTTTCATCAATTGTCTCCTTTGGATTGAGTCAGGCCAGGTACTTCACGCCCAGGCTGGTGAACAGGCAGAGCATCGAGAACACCAGCGCCTTGCGCACCACTTCGTTACCTTTGCGCAGGGCCAGCGCGCTGCCCAGGTGATTACCGAGGATGTTGCAGGCCACCAGCGGCAACGCCAGCAGGTAGACGACCTTGCCTGCCATGACGAAGGCCACCAGGGCGCCGATGTTTGACGCAAAGTTGAAGGTTTTCGAGTTGGCCGAGCTGGAGACCAGGTCCATGCGCAGCAGGTAATGGAAAGCGATGATGAACATGCTGCCGGTACCGGGGCCGAAGAAGCCGTCATAGAAGCCAATGGCCAGGCAGGTCAGCGGCACCACGGTGTACAGCACGCGCGAAGACAGCTCGCGCTCCTCGACCGGGCGGTCCTTGGGGGTGAGGAAAATGAGGATGCCGAACGGGATCAGCGCCAGGATGATCTTGCCCACGGTTTCCTGGGAGATCGACACGATCAGGTGCGCCCCCAGGTAGGCACCCAGCAGCGAGAACGGCACCCCGACCAGCGCCACCTGCCAGACCATCTTGCTGTTGGCCAGGAAGTTGCGAATGGCCGCCAAGGTGCCAAGGGTGCTGACCAGTTTTTCCTGGCCCAGGGCAACCTGGGGGGGCATGCCAACCAGCAGGAAGCCCGGCACCAGGAACAACCCGCCACCGCCAGCAATGCTGTCGACGAAGCCCGCAATGAAGGCGATCGCACCGAGCATGAGGATCGCCAACAACCAGTGTTCCGCCCAGAAGGCGCCTAACAGTTCCATTATGGTACGTCCCTTACCCTGGATAATTGCATCGATTCAATGATTGTATTTATAGAAATAACATCGATTCAATTAGTTTTTTGCACGCCAGCCTCATCAAATCGAAAAACCTTAATTAACCATCTGAATTTATTAGATTTTATTGAAGCAAGTGTTAAGCCACGGCTCGACGTTAAGCCCGTTTAATCGCCATCCAATGCACCTGCACGACGGACCGGAACGGTTAAATCGAGGTAATTTGTGCGCAGAAATCACAATTACTTCCATCAGACCTTTCGTGCTAGGCTTCCGCGTTCTCGCAGCTTCTGGTGCCATTTCCATGTGGGTTCCTCACTACAGCGACCTGGCGCAGCCGGTCTACCTGATGATCGCCGACGCCTTGGAGCAAGACATTGGCAGTGGCCGGCTGTTGGCGGGCGAACGCTTGCCTACACTCAAAGACTTGGCCGAGGCCCTGAATGTGACCCCTGGCACCATCGGCCGAGCCTATGACGAAGCTGCCAAGCGCGGCCTGGTAGTGGGTGAAGTTGGCCGTGGCACCTTCGTGCTGCAGCGGCAGCAGGTGCAAAGCCCTGCCCCGGCCCCGAGCGCAAAACCAAAGGCAGCAACAGCCGAGCGTGAGAGCGGCCAGATCGACCTGTCGATCATCAAGCCCAACGATGCCCACATGGCCGACTGGCTGCGCGGGGCGATAAACGAACTGGCCACGTCGCCCGACCTGGTGCAAGTGCTGGACTATGTCACCGAGGGCGGCCACACCACGCACAAACAGGCCGGCGCCGCCTGGATCCAGCGCTGGCTGCCCGAGGCGCGCTGGCAGCAGGTAGTGCTGACTTCGGGGGCCCAGCATGGCCTGCTGGTGGCCATCAGCAGCCTGTCGAAGAGCGACGACGTGGTGCTGTGCGAGTCGTTCTGCTACCCAGGCATCATCTCCCTGGCGCATAGCATGGGCCGCCGCCTGCGCGGCGTAGCCATGGACGAGCACGGGCTGATTCCCGAGGCGCTGCGCGCGGCATGCCTGGAGCATCGCCCTTCCCTGCTGGTATGCGTCACCACCCACCAGAACCCGACCAACTCGATCATGCCCCACGCACGGCGCCAGGCCATCGCCGAGATCGCCCGCGAGTTCGACCTGTTCATCGTCGATGACGATATCTACGGTTTCCTTGAGCCCGCACCGGATTACAAGCCACTGGCTGCGTATGCGCCCGAACGCTCGGTGTACCTCACCAGCCTTTCCAAGAGCGTGCTGCCGGCGCTGCGTATCGGTTACCTGTACGCTCCGCCGCAAACCCTCTCGCGGTTATCGTCGATGGTACGCAGCAGCGTGTGGATGCCATCGCCATTGATGGCGCAACTGGCCAGTAACCTGATCAACAGCGGCATGGCCGACCAGTTGGTGCAGGTGCAGCAGAATGAGGCGGCCGCGCGCCAGCACATGGCCCGAGAGATACTTGGCAAGTACAAGATCCGCAGCCAGCCCAACAGCTTCCATATCTGGCTGGAGTTGCCGGAGCCATGGACCAGCGACGAGTTCGCCAACCTGGCGCGCAACAACGGCGTCACGGTGGTCAGTGGCAGCCAGTTCCTGCCTGAACGCAGCAACACCAACTACGGCGTGCGCATCGCCCTGATGACCCCTAGCCGCGAGGAACTGGGCTTTGCCCTGACCAAGCTGGTCAGTTTGCTGGACTCGCCGGATCCGCGGCTGTTCTATTGAAGCGCTGGCTGATTTGACGCGCCCCTCTGTGGGAGCGGGTTTACCCGCGAATGCGTCGGTAAGCCCGCTGCCGCATTCGCGGGTAAACCCGCACACAGTGACCGCGTCATGGCTCAGATGAACGCAGTACCTGAACTTATCGGGGTCACCCAAACAGGTGCAGCAGAATGGCACCCGACAAAACCAGGTTCACGCCCACCACCTGAAAACAGGACAAGCGCTCTCGATAGAAGAAAAAGCCAAGTATCGCAGCGATGCCGCCAGACAGTGTGCTGATCACCGTGACAATGGAAATCGAACCATTGAGTACCCCCCAGGAAAAGGCAGAAAAACCACCCAGGTTAAACAGGCTGGCACCGCACAATGTTGCACAGGTTCTTAGCCTGATTGCCGACCACCCTCTCATCAGCCTCAGCGCTTCGGGCATCAGGAAGATCACCCCTACTGCATACCCTAACGCCAACATGTTTACAGGGCCGAGCGATGGCAGCGCATATTTCCCCTGAAGCCAGAAACTGATGCCGTAGAGCGCCGCCGCCAACAAAGCAAAACCAACTGGCAAACGGCTCATCGAGCGCCCCTGCTCATCCGCCCTGTTACCGCTGCTACTGGCCAACAGCACACCAAGGAAACAGGTCAGCAAGCCAAGAAACTGCCAAAGCGACAGTTCATCACCACCCAGCCAGGCCAGCAACGTAGTAAAGATGCCATACGAGGTCACCATCGGGGCCACGACTGCCGTCTTGCCGATAGCGAACGCCTTGGAAAGTGACAGCGCCCCCAACACAGTGCAAAGCGCCGCAACCCCACCGAGGAGCAATGCGCTAACAGGTGCCGCCAGCATCTTTTCCAACTGATTGGCCGACATGAAGAGAATCAGTCCCATCAGCAGCAGACCCAAAACCTGTCCAAAAAAGACAGCTCGGCGGATGCCAACTGCCCGGGCGTTTACTCCCACCAGAAAATCCGTGGCGCCCCATAACACGGCGGCTACCAAACCCATGATGACGTCCATGCTTTCATTCCCTCTGCTTGCTATGGAGCAGATACTAAACAAGAGAGGGCGATGATGAGTCGCAATACCAGCAATTTCAGATGCTTCCTACACAGGATGGCTGGCCAAAAAACATCACGACATAATGGGAATTAGCAACCCGCGATGTGCGTTCGAAGCTTCCCGCAAGCTTTCTGTAACAGCTTTGTATCGCGAAAGGTCGCGTTGCAGCTCCAGCCCTTGTTCATGTAGAAAATCCGGAGCCGCTATGCGGTCTTTTCGCAACATATGGCCGTTCCTACAACTGCGGCGTCAGCCCTCATGGATGCAATGAAATATTGAACTCATCTTCTGCCACATGACGTATGTCGACCTGCTCTCTGGCGTCATTCCCATCAATGCTAATTACCTTGTAGTGAGCAAGCAGAAAAGACTCTCGACTGACCTGATCTTCGCCGCGTATTTTTTGGGCCAGGGCCAGGAAAAAGATCCCCACAGATAGGACAAGATGAGGAGCAATTTGCATGTGTTGTATAAAGCTCGGACCAGAAAGGCGGTCGTAGTAAACGGTCGAAGGGCCGAACATCCAGATACCGAGGCCCAATGCTGCAATCGCAAGACCTATCACCATGAGTACGCTGGCACCGTGACGCCTGTCAGCACAATCCTCCGAGTAGCTTTCATAAGCATTGGAAAAGCCGCAGACCTGGTAAGCCTGCCTGTCTGGCTGGCTGGAGCTTCACTTCACCCATGAGTTTCTTGACCGATGTTTGCATCCTCATCTCCTTTGAAAAAATAGAGACTACGCAGTCAACGATCAAGAAACCTCTAGCGAACCAATATTCAGAATCTACTTACAAGCGAGGATAAAAATTCTTCGACTTTCTGGCCCGCTTACCCCTCAGTTGATTGCTATATTAAAGTTATCACCGCCCAGATAACGGAGATGAACTGTTCCAGTAACAACCTGCCCATCAGGCGCGATGAGTTTGTAGATCGTCACCAGAAACTCCTCTCGCCCCACTGCCTTCTTTGAATACAGATAACCACCCAAGGTAAACAGCGCACCGCCAGCCATCATTATCGGCGCAGCGTACATCTGGACATACTGAAACCAGGAGGGGCCGGTAGATCGGTAGTAAGTGATCGTCGACGGGCCGAAAACCAGCGCACCGATGGCCAGTGCAGCGATGGCAAAACCTAACAGGAGCAGAAAGCCTCCAGTGTAACCCGCACCCTTTTTGCAGCCCTTGAGATACAGCGCGTAACCTTCGCTGAACCCCGGGATCCGATAGTCGCCTGATGAAGACTTCAGCTGGATTTCAATTTTATCTAACTCTTCACTTTCTGATTGCATGATCCACTCCTTTAAAAACGTAGATGCTAAGCAATCGCGACAGCAGATAGTTGACGCAAGAGTAAATTCAGAAATGCCCTACAACAAAAGAGACCATTTATTTGAGTATTTCGAGGCCCTCCCCATAATTTCTTACTGCTTCATTTCCACAGGCAAAAAAAACCCGGAGCAATTGCTCCGGGTTTCTGGCCTGGCGCGATTCCTAACCGTTCGAGTTAGAACGGAATATCGTCATCAAAGCTGTCAAAGTCAGCCGCCGGCTGCGGTGCTGGCTGCTGTGGCGCCGGGCGCTGTTGCTGCTGCGGGCGTTGGGCCTGCTGGCGTGGCGGAGCCTGGTTGTACTGTTGCTGCTGGCCGCCACCGTAGTTGCCGCCACCCTGGTTGTACGGGTCACCGCCCTGCTGTTGGCCCTGCGGACGGCCGCCGAGCAGCTGCATGGTGCCGTTGATGTCGACGATGATCTCGGTGGTGTAGCGCTTGATGCCGTCCTTTTCCCACTCGCGGGTCTGCAGCTTGCCTTCGATGTAGCACTGCGAACCTTTGCGCAGGTACTCGCCGGCGATTTCGGCAACCTTGCCGAACAGCGACACACGGTGCCACTCGGTACGCTCGACCTTCTGGCCCGACTGCTTGTCGGTCCACTGCTCGCTGGTGGCCAGGCTCAGGTTGGTCACGGCGTTACCGTTGGGCAGGTAGCGGACTTCGGGATCCTGGCCACAGGTACCGACCAGAATGACTTTGTTAACCCCACGGGCCATAACGTTCTCCTAGGCTTCGCACGCCGAAGAGGCCGGGTTCACCAGGCGCTCGAGGGTCGTACGGTCCAAAATTTTCGTATCCAGTTTGATATAGATGGCGGATTCTTCAGCCACCACAATGGCGTCGGTCACACCCGGCACGGCCATCAGGCGCTCGGTCAGGCCGGCTTCCCGGACTGCCTCTGGCGTCAGCGGCATGCGCAGGCTGGTCACATAGGGCGGCTCGTTCATGCGCAAGGCGACGACCAGCCATATGGCACACAGAACCGCACAGCCGAGGAACACCATGTTCAGCCCGCCGTGCTGGAACAACCAGCCACCGAGGATTCCTCCCAGGGCAGCGCCGAGGAACTGGCTGGTGGAGTAAACCCCCATTGCCGTCCCCTTGCCACCTGCAGGCGACACCTTGCTCACCAGCGAAGGCAGCGAGGCCTCCAGCAGGTTGAATGCAGTAAAGAATACCACGGTGCCGATCACCAGTCCGCGCAAACCGTCAGCCCACTGCCAGAAGAACACCTCGACCAGCAGCAACACACTGACCGCCCCGGCCAGCACACGTTTCATCTTGCGCTTTTTTTCGCCGTAGATGATGAACGGTACCATTGCAAAAAATGAAATGAACAACGCGGTCAGGTACACCCACCAGTGTTGCTCCTTGGGCAGGCCACCACGCTCGACGAAGGCCAGTGGCAATGCGACGAAGCTGGCCATGAGGATGGCGTGGAGGATGAAAATACCCACGTCCAGGCGCAGGAGGTCCGGATGGCGCAGGGTCGGGCCAAGGGCCTTGCGCGCCACACCCGACTCGCGATGCTGCAGGATGCTGTGGGTATTGGGCACGACAAAGGCAATCAGCAGGATACCGACCAAGGCAAGGCCGGCCGTGGCCAGGAACAATCCTGACAAGCCAAAGGCACTTGTCAGCAATGGGCCAACGACCATGGCGACAGCGAACGACAGCCCGATACTCATGCCGATCATGGCCATCGCCTTGGTCCGGTGTTGCTCGCGGGTAAGGTCGGACAGCAGCGCCATGACGGCGGCAGAAATCGCCCCGGCGCCCTGCAGGATTCGCCCGGCAATCACACCCCAGATAGAGTCGGCCTGGGCCGCCAATACACTGCCCAGGGCAAAGATCACCAGCCCCAGGTAAATCACTGGCCGGCGGCCAATGCGGTCGGAAATCATCCCGAACGGTATTTGCAATACCGCCTGGGTCAGGCCATAGGCGCCAATGGCCAGGCCGATCAGCGCAGGCGTGGCACCGGCCAGGTCCATGCCGTAGGTGGCCAGTACCGGCAAGACCATGAACATGCCCAGCATACGAAAGGCAAAGACCAGGGCCAGGCCGCCAGCAGCGCGGGTTTCGCCGCTGCTCATGCGCTCGTTGTGGGTGTCGTGCATGGATTAACCTCGTGTGAACCGGCGGGGATTCTATCAGTCCGACAGCTTGACGGCATCTACGCGACGCTTTGCCGCGTACTGGCAGCGCGCCGTATACTTCCTTGTTTATGCCCGCCGAGCGAGGCCGCAGTGGACAAGATCCTGATTCGTGGGGCGCGTACCCACAACCTGAAGAACATCGACCTGACCCTGCCCCGGGACAAACTGATCGTGATCACCGGCCTGTCCGGTTCCGGTAAGTCGTCCTTGGCGTTCGATACCCTGTACGCCGAAGGCCAGCGCCGCTACGTCGAATCGCTGTCGGCCTACGCCCGGCAATTCTTGTCGATGATGGAAAAACCCGACGTCGACACCATCGAAGGCCTGTCGCCGGCGATTTCCATCGAACAGAAGTCGACTTCGCACAACCCGCGCTCCACGGTCGGCACCATCACCGAAATCTACGACTACCTGCGCCTGCTGTATGCCCGCGTCGGTACCCCACGCTGCCCCGACCACGATATCCCGCTGGAGGCGCAAACGATCAGCCAGATGGTCGACCTCGTGCTGGAGCGCCCGGAAGGCAGCAAGCTGATGCTGCTGGCGCCGGTGGTGCGCGAGCGCAAGGGCGAGCACCTGGCAGTGTTCGACGAGCTGCGCGCCCAGGGCTTCGTCCGTGCCCGGGTCAACGGCAAGCTCTATGAGCTTGATGAGCTGCCCAAGCTGGACAAGCAGAAGAAGCACAGCATCGATGTGGTGGTGGACCGCTTCAAGGTCCGCGCCGACCTGCAACAGCGCCTGGCCGAGTCGTTCGAGACCGCGCTGAAGCTGGCCGACGGCATCGCCCTGGTGGCACCGATGGACGACGAACAAGGCGAAGAGATGATCTTCTCCGCGCGCTTCGCCTGCCCACTGTGTGGCCATGCGATCAGCGAGCTGGAGCCGAAGCTGTTCTCCTTCAACAACCCGGCTGGCGCCTGCCCGACCTGCGATGGCCTGGGAGTGAAGCAGTTCTTCGACACCAAGCGCCTGGTTAACAGCGAGCTGACCTTGGCCGAAGGCGCGATCCGTGGCTGGGACCGGCGCAATGTGTACTACTTCCAGATGCTCGGCTCGCTGGCCGCGCATTACGGCTTCAGCTTGGAGGAGCCGTTCGGCGAGCTGTCAGCCGAGCACCAGAAGGTGATCCTGCAGGGCAGCGGCAAGCAGAGCGTCGACTTCAAGTACCTCAACGACCGAGGCGACATCGTCAAGCGCTCGCACCCGTTCGAAGGCATCGTGCCGAACCTGGAGCGCCGCTACCGCGAAACCGAATCGGCCACCGTGCGCGAAGAGCTGGCCAAGTTCCTCGGCACCCAGCCCTGCCCGGATTGCCGTGGCACCCGCTTGCGCCGAGAGGCACGTCACGTCTGGGTGGGCGAGAAGACCTTGCCGGCGGTGACCAACCTGCCGATCGGTGAAGCCAGCAATTACTTCGGCGACCTGACCCTGACCGGTCGCCGTGGCGAAATCGCAGCGAAGATCCTCAAGGAAATCTGCGAACGCCTGCAGTTCCTGGTGAACGTCGGCCTCGACTACCTTACCCTCGACCGCAGTGCCGATACCTTGTCCGGTGGTGAAGCGCAACGTATCCGCCTGGCCAGCCAGATCGGTGCCGGCCTGGTGGGGGTGATGTACATCCTCGATGAGCCATCCATCGGCCTTCACCAACGTGACAACGACCGCCTGCTGGCCACCCTCAACCACCTGCGCGACCTGGGTAACACGGTGATTGTGGTGGAGCACGACGAGGACGCCATCCGTCTGGCCGACTACGTGGTCGACATCGGCCCGGGTGCCGGTGTGCATGGCGGGCAGATCGTCGCCGAAGGCTCGCCGCAGGAAGTCATGGAACACCCTGACTCGCTGACCGGCAAGTACCTGTCCGGGCGCAAGAAGATCGTCGTGCCGGCCAAGCGCACACCGCGCAACAAGAAGCTACAACTCAAGCTCAAGGGCGCACGCGGCAACAACCTGCAGAACGTCGACCTGGAAGTACCGATCGGCCTGCTGACCTGTGTGACCGGGGTATCCGGCTCGGGCAAGTCGACACTGATCAACAACACCCTGTTCCCCCTGGCCGCCACTGCCCTCAATGGCGCAAGCAGCCTGGAAGCTGCACCACACGCCAGCATGGACGGCCTGCAGCACCTGGACAAGGTGGTGGATATCGACCAGAGCCCGATCGGCCGCACCCCGCGCTCCAACCCGGCGACCTACACCGGTATCTTCACGCCGATCCGCGAGCTGTTCTCTGGCGTGCCAGAATCGCGTTCGCGCGGTTATGGCCCAGGGCGCTTCTCGTTCAACGTCAAGGGTGGCCGTTGTGAGGCCTGCCAGGGCGATGGCCTGATCAAGGTGGAGATGCACTTCCTGCCGGACATCTACGTGCCGTGCGACGTGTGCAAGAGCAAGCGTTACAACCGCGAAACCCTGGAGATCAAGTACAAGGGCAAGAACATCCACGAGGTGCTGGAAATGACCATCGAGGACGCCCGAGAGTTCTTCGATGCGGTGCCGGCGCTTGCGCGCAAGCTGCAAACGTTGATGGATGTAGGCCTGTCGTACATCAAGCTGGGCCAGTCGGCGACCACGCTGTCTGGCGGCGAAGCACAGCGGGTGAAGCTGTCACGCGAGCTGTCCAAGCGCGATACCGGCAAGACCTTGTACATCCTCGATGAACCAACCACGGGCCTGCACTTCGCCGATATCCAGCAGCTGCTGGACGTATTGCATCGCCTGCGTGACCACGGCAACACTGTGGTGGTGATCGAACACAACCTGGATGTGATCAAGACTGCCGACTGGCTGGTAGACCTGGGGCCGGAGGGTGGCTCCAAGGGTGGGCAGATCATTGCCTGTGGTACGCCGGAAGAGCTGAGCGAGATGAAGCAGTCGTATACCGGGCATTACCTGAAACCGCTGCTGGAGCGGGATCGGGCTTGAGGGTAAATGGGGGCGCTTTGCGCCCCTATCGCGACACAAGGCCGCTCCTACAGGGGGAGCGCGTAAACCCAAGCGGAAACGCGATCGCCTGTAGCAGCGGCCTTGTGTCGCGAAAGGGCTGCAAAGCAGCCCCCAGCTTTTACATCTGCGACTGCAGGTAATTCTCCAGGCCAATGGCCTTGATCAGGCCCTGCTGCTTCTCCAGCCAATAGGTGTGATCTTCTTCAGTATCGGCCAGCTGTGCACGCAGGATGTCACGGCTGATGTAGTCCTTGTGCAGCTCGCACAGCTCGATGCCTTTGCACAGGGCGCCGCGCACCTTGTACTCAAGTTTGAGGTCAGCCTCGATCATTTCCGGCACGGTGCTACCGACTTCCAGGTCGTCTGCACGCATGTCGGGGGTGCCCTCGAGCATGAGGATGCGACGCATCAGAGCATCGGCGTGCTGCGTCTCTTCTTCCATCTCGTGGTTGATGCGCTCGTAGAGTTTGGACAGGCCCCAGTCTTCGTACATGCGCGAATGAATGAAGTACTGGTCGCGTGCCGCCAGTTCGCCCTTCAGCAGCGTGACGAGGTAGTTGATTACGTCCGGGTGGCCTTGCATCGCCCTGCTTCTCCATGTGAAAACGTCTATGCCACATAGTGTGAACCAGCTTTTGCCCGCGGTCACTGAAAAACGCGCAATTAGAAGCAAAAAATCGGTTAAACAGTAGTGATATTCATTGAAAAACCGCCCAAATGAGGGCGGTTCTTCTTATCACTTCGACTTAGGCGAGATTGACGCCCAAGGCCTTGGCAATCCCTTCGCCATAAGCCGGGTCGGCCTTGAAGAAGTACTGCAGCTGGCGCTGGACCACGTCTTCGCTAACCCCTGCCATGGTCCCGGCGATGTTATTGATCAGCAAGGCCTTCTGCTCATCACTCATCAAGCGGAACAGCGCACCGGCATGGCTGAAGTAGTCGGTGTCCTCGCGGTGATCGTAACGGTCAGCCGAACCGTTCAAGGCCAATGCTGGCTCGGCATGACGTGGCGACTGCTTCGGTGCCTCGGCGTAGCTATTGGGCTCGTAGTTGGGCGCGCTGCCGTAACTGCCGGTGGCCATGGAGCCGTCGCGCTGATAGCTGTTGACCGGGCAGCGCGGCGCATTCACCGGCAGCTGCTGGTGGTTGGTGCCCACACGGTAGCGGTGCGCGTCAGCGTAAGCGAACACACGGCCTTGCAGCATGCGGTCAGGCGACAGGCCCACCCCTGGCACCATATTGCTCGGTCCGAAGGCAGCCTGCTCGACCTCGGCAAAGTAGTTGAGCGGGTTACGGTTGAGCTCCAGCACGCCCACCTCGATCAGCGGGTAGTCCTTCTGCGACCAGGTCTTGGTCACGTCGAAGGGGTTCTCGTCGCGGCTGGCGGCCTCGGCCTCGCTCATCACCTGAATACATACGGTCCAGCGCGGGTAGTCGCCACGCTCAATGGCCTCGAACAGGTCGCGCTGTGCGTAGTCCGGGTCAGTACCTGCCAGGCGTGCAGCATCTGCCGGGGCCAAGTTCTTGATGCCTTGCTGGGTCTTGAAGTGCCACTTGACCCAGGTGCGCTCCCCCTTGGCATTGATCAGGCTGTAGGTGTGGCTGCCAAAGCCGTGCATGTGGCGATAGCCGTCTGGAATGCCACGGTCAGAGAACAGGATAGTGACCTGGTGCAGCGCCTCGGGGGAGTGCGACCAGAAGTCCCACATCATCTGGGCGTTCTTCAGGTTGGATTGTGGGTGGCGCTTCTGGGTGTGGATAAAGTCCGGGAACTTCAGCGGGTCACGAATAAAGAACACTGGCGTGTTGTTGCCCACGATGTCCCAGTTGCCTTCCTCGGTGTAGAACTTCACGGCGAAGCCACGTGGATCGCGCTCGGTATCGGCAGAGCCACGCTCGCCACCAACCGTAGAGAAGCGCAGGAAGGTCTCGGTCTGTTTGCCGACCTGTTCGAACAGCTTGGCGCTGGTGTAGCCGGTAATATCACGGGTGACGGTAAAGCTGCCATAGGCACCCGAGCCCTTGGCGTGCACGCGGCGCTCAGGAATGTTCTCGCGATTGAAATGGGCAAGCTTCTCGATCAAGTGGAAATCGTCGAGCAGCAGCGGGCCGCGAGGGCCGGCGGAACGGGAATTCTGGTTGTCGGCTACAGGTGCACCGCTGGCGGTGGTGAGAATCTTGCTCATGGGCTCTCCTTATCGGTCTTCGACTGCCGGCTAATCGGCTTGAGAAGGAGTATTGACGAGCGGTCGCCTCAGGACAAATTCATTACATGACTTGTATCAATAGAAATAAACAATGTAGGCGGACACAAAAAACCGGGCACTAGGCCCGGTTCTTTGTAGCAGACAGAACGTCTTACTCAGCAGCTTCTACAGCACCGCCGACCGGACGATCAACCAGCTCGACGTACGCCATAGGCGCGTTGTCGCCAGCGCGGAAACCGCACTTCAGGATGCGCAGGTAGCCGCCCTGACGGGTGGCGTAACGCTTGCCCAGGTCGTTGAACAGTTTGCCAACAGCGGACTTCGAACGGGTACGGTCGAAGGCCAGACGACGGTTAGCAACGCTGTCTTCCTTGGCCAGGGTGATCAGCGGCTCGGCAACGCGGCGCAGTTCCTTGGCTTTCGGCAGGGTGGTTTTGATCAGCTCGTGCTCGATCAGCGACACTGCCATGTTCTGGAACATAGCCTTGCGGTGAGAGCTGGTACGGCTCAGGTGACGTCCACTTTTACGATGACGCATGATTCATTCCTTACCAAACACTACGTTCGGTGATTACGACGATCAGGCGGTCGCCTTGTCGTCTTTCTTAAGACTTGCAGGCGGCCAGTTGTCGAGGCGCATGCCGAGAGACAGACCACGAGAGGCCAGGACGTCCTTGATTTCAGTCAGGGACTTCTTGCCCAGGTTAGGAGTCTTCAACAGCTCTACTTCGGTACGCTGAATCAGGTCGCCGATGTAGTAGATGTTCTCCGCCTTGAGGCAGTTGGCCGAACGTACAGTCAGTTCCAGGTCGTCAACCGGACGCAGCAGGATCGGATCGATCTCGTCTTCCTGCTCGACTACGACAGGCTCGCTGTCACCTTTGAGGTCGACGAACGCGGCCAGCTGCTGTTGCAGGATGGTCGCAGCGCGGCGGATAGCCTCTTCAGGATCCAGGGTGCCGTTGGTTTCCAGATCAATGACCAGTTTGTCCAGGTTGGTACGCTGTTCAACACGGGCGTTTTCGACCACATAGGCGATACGACGCACCGGGCTGAACGAAGCGTCCAACTGCAGACGGCCAATGCTACGGCTTTCGTCTTCGTCGGCTTGACGGGAGTCGGCCGGCTCGTAACCACGACCACGAGCTACAGTGAGCTTCATGTTCAGGGCGCCATTCGACGCCAGGTTCGCGATTACGTGATCGGGGTTGACGATCTCGACATCGTGATCCAGCTGAATATCGGCAGCGGTAACCACCCCCGAACCCTTTTTCGACAAGGTCAGCGTAACTTCGTCACGACCGTGCAGTTTGATAGCCAGGCCTTTCAGGTTCAACAGGATTTCAATTACGTCTTCCTGAACACCTTCGATCGCGGAGTACTCATGGAGTACGCCATCGATCTCGGCCTCGACTACTGCACAGCCAGGCATGGAGGACAACAGGATGCGGCGCAGCGCGTTGCCCAGGGTGTGGCCAAAGCCACGCTCGAGAGGCTCGAGCGTGATCTTGGCGCGGGTCGGACTGACTACCTGCACATCAATATGGCGGGGAGTCAGGAACTCATTTACCGAAATCTGCATGGATGCACCTATTTTCTAGCCCTTACTTGGAGTAGAGCTCGACAATCAGGTTTTCGTTGATGTCGGCAGACAGGTCGCTGCGAGCAGGAACGTTCTTGAAAACGCCCGACTTTTTGGCAGCATCCACGTCAACCCACTCAACGCGGCCACGCTGGGCGCACAGTTCAAGGGCTTGAACAATGCGCAGCTGGGTCAGCGACTTCTCGCGGACCGCGACCACGTCACCCGGACGAACTTGGTAGGATGGAATGTTTACAGTCTTACCGTTGACGCTGATCGCTTTGTGCGAAACCAGCTGACGCGACTCGGAACGAGTCGAGCCGAAGCCCATACGGTAAACGACGTTATCCAGACGGCACTCGAGCAGTTGCAGCAGGTTCTCACCGGTTGCGCCTTTTTTCGAGGCAGCAGCTTGGTAGTAACCGCGGAACTGACGCTCCAGAACACCGTAGATACGACGGACTTTTTGTTTCTCACGCAGCTGGGTGCCGTAGTCGGACTGACGGCCACGGCGCTGGCCGTGGATACCTGGGGCTGCTTCGATGTTGCACTTCGATTCCAGAGCGCGAACGCCGCTCTTCAGGAACAGATCGGTGCCTTCACGACGAGACAGTTTGCATTTTGGACCAATGTAACGTGCCATTCTTCTGTCTCCTGATTACACGCGACGCTTCTTCGGCGGACGGCACCCGTTATGCGGGATTGGCGTCACGTCGGTGATGCTGGCGATCTTGTAGCCGCAGCTGTTCAGTGCACGAACGGCGGACTCACGACCTGGACCTGGACCCTTGACGTTTACGTCGAGGTTCTTCAGACCGTATTCCAGCGCAGCTTGACCAGCACGCTCAGCAGCGATCTGAGCTGCGAACGGGGTGGATTTGCGCGAACCACGGAAACCCGAACCACCGGAGGTCGCCCAGGACAAAGCGTTGCCCTGACGGTCGGTGATGGTCACGATGGTGTTGTTGAAAGACGCATGGATGTGGGCGATGCCATCAACCACTGTCTTTTTGACTTTCTTACGAGGACGAGCAGCAGGTTTTGCCATGTCTATATTCCTGGGCGGTTACTTGCGGATCGGCTTACGCGGGCCCTTACGGGTGCGTGCGTTGGTCTTGGTGCGCTGACCGCGAACCGGCAGACCTTTACGATGACGCAGGCCGCGGTAGCAACCCAGGTCCATCAAGCGCTTGATCTTCATGTTGATGTCACGACGCAGGTCACCTTCGGTGGTGAACTTCGCGACTTCGCCACGCAGGGTTTCGATTTGCTCGTCGCTCAGATCCTTGATCTTAGCGGCTGGGTTTACACCAGCGTCTGCACAGATCTTCTGTGCAGTTGTGCGACCGACACCATAGATGTAGGTCAGCGAGATAACAGTATGCTTGTTATCTGGAATGTTGACGCCTGCAATACGGGCCATTCAGTGGGACTCCAATTGACAGCTACCTACGCCCCGGAAGCCAAGAAATAGGGCGCGAGATAATATCGCTGTAGAAACGAATAATCAACCCAGCAGCACACTAGCTGCTGGGTTTGAAGCGCAGATCACACTCAGCCTTGGCGCTGTTTGTGACGCGGTTCCGCGCTGCAGATCACTCGTACGACGCCTTCGCGACGGATGATCTTGCAGTTACGGCACAGCTTTTTCACCGATGCACGAACTTTCATTACCGACTCCTCGAACCTTAGGGGCGTATCAGCGCAGCAGACCGCTGCCACCGTAGCCTTTCAGGTTGGCTTTCTTCATCAGGGATTCGTACTGGTGCGAAACGAGGTGCGATTGTACTTGGGACATGAAGTCCATCACAACCACTACCACAATCAGCAACGAGGTCCCGCCAAGGTAGAACGGCACATTTGCTGCCACCACCAGGAACTGGGGCAGAAGGCAGACGGCCATCATGTAAAGAGCACCGAACATGGTCAAACGGGTCAGAACGCCATCAATGTAGCGCGCCGACTGCTCACCAGGACGGATACCCGGAATAAAGGCACCGGACTTCTTCAGGTTTTCCGCTACGTCTTTCGGGTTGAACATCAACGCTGTGTAGAAGAAGCAGAAGAAAATGATCCCTGCACTAAACAGCAAAATGTTCAACGGCTGACCAGGAGCGATCGACTGCGAGATGTCCTGCAGCCAGCCCATACCTTCGGACTGACCGAACCAGGCACCCAGCGAAGCCGGGAACAGCAGAATGCTGCTCGCGAAAATGGCCGGGATAACCCCCGCCATGTTCACCTTCAACGGCAAGTGGCTGGTCTGCGCAGCGAAGACCTTGCGGCCCTGCTGACGCTTGGCGTAGTGAACGGCGATACGACGCTGACCACGCTCAATGAACACCACGAAACCGATAATCGCTACTGCCAGCAAACCGATAGCGACCAGGGCGAAAATGTTGATATCGCCTGTGCGTGCAGACTCGAAAGACTGCCCGATTGCTCTCGGAAGACCGGCAACGATACCTGCGAAGATCAACATCGAGATACCGTTGCCCACACCGCGCTCGGTGATCTGCTCGCCCAGCCACATCATGAACATCGCGCCGGCCACGAAAGTGGAGACAGCGACGACATGGAAGCCCAGGCCTACAGAAAACGCCACGCCCTGGTTGGCCAGGCCAATGGACATGCCAATGGCTTGAACCAGTGCCAGGATAACGGTGCCGTAGCGGGTGTACTGGCTGATCTTGCGACGGCCAGCTTCACCTTCCTTCTTCAACTGCTCCAGTTGCGGGCTGACCGCCGTCATCAGCTGCATGATGATCGATGCCGAGATGTACGGCATGATCCCCAGTGCAAAGATGCTCATGCGCTCAAGCGCGCCACCGGAAAACATGTTGAACAAGCTAAGAATGGTCCCCTCATTCTGCCGAAACAGATCCGCCAGACGGTCCGGATTGATGCCTGGAACCGGGATATGCGCACCTATCCGATAGACGATGATCGCCATAAACAGAAAGCGCAGACGAGCCCAGAGTTCCGACATCCCGCCCTTACCGAGCGAAGAGAGAGCACCTTGCTTAGCCATTTATTCCTCGAATTTGCCGCCAGCTGCTTCGATAGCCGCACGCGCACCCTTGGTGGCTGCGATACCCTTGATGGTGACTGCGCGAGTAACTTCGCCAGACAGCATGATTTTCACACGCTGAATGTGCTGGTTGATCACGTTGGCATCCTTCAGGGATTGCACGGAGATCACGTCGCCTTCCACTTTGGCCAGCTCGGACAGACGCACTTCAGCGCGGTCCATGGCTTTCAGGGAAACGAAGCCGAACTTCGGCAGACGACGGTGCAGCGGCTGTTGACCGCCTTCGAAGCCAGGAGCGATCGAACCGCCCGAACGGGAGGTCTGACCTTTGTGGCCACGGCCGCCGGTCTTACCCAGACCGCTACCGATACCACGACCTGGACGATGCTTCTCGCGACGGGAACCCGGCGCTGGACTCAGATCATTGAGTTTCATCGATTAACCCTCGACCTTCAGCATGTAGTAAGCCTTGTTGATCATCCCGCGGTTCTCGGGAGTATCCTGGACTTCTACAGTGTGACCGATGCGACGCAGACCCAGGCCTTTAACGCACAGTTTGTGGTTAGGCAGACGGCCCGAGACGCTCTTGATCAGCGTTACTTTTACGGTTGCCATGATCAGAAGATCTCCTCGACGCTCTTGCCGCGCTTGGCAGCAATGGATTCAGGAGATTGCATGGCTTTCAGACCCTTGAAGGTGGCGTAAACCACGTTCACTGGGTTGGTCGAACCGTAGCACTTGGCCAGAACGTTCTGAACGCCAGCAACTTCCAGGACAGCACGCATTGCGCCACCGGCGATGATACCGGTACCTTCCGAGGCAGGCTGCATGTAAACCTTCGAGGCGCCGTGGGCAGCCTTGGTGGCGTACTGCAGGGTGGTGCCCTTCAGGTCAACCTGGATCATGTTGCGGCGAGCAGCTTCCATGGCTTTCTGGATCGCGGCTGGTACTTCGCGCGACTTGCCACGGCCGAAGCCGACACGACCTTTACCATCACCAACCACGGTCAGCGCGGTGAAGGTGAAGATACGGCCGCCTTTTACGGTTTTGGCAACGCGGTTAACTTGAACCAGCTTCTCGATGTAGCCTTCGTCGCGCTTTTGATCGTTATTTGCCATAACTTAGAACTCCAGCCCGCCTTCACGAGCAGCATCAGCCAGCGCTTTGACGCGGCCATGGTACTTGAAGCCGGAACGGTCAAAGGCAACTTGAGATACACCGGCGGCTTTCGCACGCTCAGCTACCAGCTTGCCAACCTTAGTGGCCGCGTCGATGTTGCCAGTGGCGCCATCACGCAGGTCTTTGTCCAAGGTCGAGGCGCTTGCCAGAACCTTGCTGCCGTCGGCCGAAATGACCTGGGCGTAGATGTGCTGCGAGGAGCGGAACACGCACAGGCGCACGACTTCGAGTTCGTGCATCTTGAGACGTGCTTTGCGAGCGCGACGCAGTCGAATAACTTTTTTGTCGGTCATTTACTAGGCCCTACTTCTTCTTGGCTTCTTTACGACGGACTACTTCGTCCGCGTAACGCACACCTTTGCCTTTGTAAGGCTCTGGCGGACGGAAGTCGCGGATTTCAGCGGCCACCTGACCTACCAGCTGCTTATCGATACCCTTGATCAGGATGTCGGTCTGGCTAGGAGTTTCAGCGGTGATACCGGCTGGCAGTTCGTAGTCCACTGGGTGAGAGAAGCCCAGGGCCAGGTTCAGGACGGTGCCTTTAGCCTGTGCCTTGTAACCAACACCGACCAGCTGGAGCTTGCGCTCGAAGCCTTGGCTTACGCCTTGGACCATGTTGTTGACCAGAGCACGGGTAGTACCGGCCATGGCACGAGCTTGCTGGTCACCATTGCGAGCGACGAAACGCAGCTCACCAGACTCTTCGGTAACTTCAACAGACGAGTGAACGTTCAGTTCGAGAGTGCCTTTGGCACCCTTCACCGAAAGCTGTTGGCCGGCGAATTTGACTTCGACACCGGATGGCAGCTTAACGGGGTTCTTAGCGACGCGAGACATGTCTATCCCCCCTTAGAACACTGTGCACAGAACTTCGCCGCCGACACCGGCAGCGCGCGCAGCGCGATCAGTCATCACACCTTTGTTGGTGGAGACGATAGACACGCCCAGACCGCCACGTACTTTCGGCAGATCGGAGACGGCCTTGTACTGGCGCAGGCCTGGACGGCTGGAGCGCTTCAGTTCCTCGATGACCGGACGGCCTTCGAAGTACTTCAGTTCGATCGACAGGGAAGGCTTGGCCTCACCAGTTACCTGGTAGCCAGCGATGTAACCTTCGTCCTTCAGAACTTTGGCAACCGCGACCTTCAGGGTAGAGGAAGGCATGCTTACGACGGACTTTTCAGCCATCTGGGCATTACGGATGCGAGTTAGCATGTCCGCTAACGGGTCCTGCATACTCATGGGCTAGATGCTCCTGATACAAGAATTATTAGCCTTGCGGCTATGACAACCACCCGAGCGGATTGGGCAAAAAACCCAGGCTCAGGTGAGCCGGTCATTCTAGACACAAGGCAGAAACGAAACAAGCCCCATATAGGGGCTTGTTTGTTGGCGAGGTCACCGACGGTCGGAAGATTGCTCCCCTTCCGCCGGGATTCTGCCTGCAGCGATTACCAGGAGGCCTTGACCAGACCTGGTACGTCACCGCGCATTGCAGCTTGACGCAGCATGTTACGGCCCAGGCCGAACTTACGGTATACACCGTGAGGACGACCGGTCAGGCGGCAACGGTTGCGCAGGCGCGAGGCGCTAGCGTCACGTGGCTGCTTCTGCAGAGCGACAACGGCAGCGAAACGCTCTTCTGGAGAGGCGTTAACGTTGACAATGGTCGCTTTCAGCTCAGCACGCTTCTTAGCGAACTTGGCTACCGTCAGCTGACGCTTCAGCTCACGGTTTTTCATGCTCTTCTTGGCCATTTTCCTACTCCAATCAGTTGCGGAACGGGAACTTGAAAGCACGCAGCAGAGCGCGGCCTTCGTCGTCCGAACGAGCAGTGGTGGTCAGGGTGATGTCCAAACCGCGCAGAGCATCGATCTTGTCGTAGTCGATTTCCGGGAAGATGATCTGCTCTTTCACGCCCATGCTGTAGTTGCCACGGCCATCGAAGGACTTGGCATTCAGGCCGCGGAAGTCGCGAACCCGAGGCAGGGAGATCGCCAGCAGGCGGTCCAGGAATTCGTACATCTTGTCGCTACGCAGGGTCACCTTGACGCCGATCGGCCAGCCTTCGCGGACTTTGAAGCCAGCGATGGATTTGCGAGCGAAAGTCACGACCGGCTTTTGACCGGTGATCTTTTCCAGGTCGGCAACAGCGTGCTCGATGACTTTCTTGTCGCCGATCGCTTCGCCCAGACCCATGTTCAGGGTGATTTTGGTAACGCGCGGAACTTCCATCACGTTCGACAGCTTAAGTTCTTCCTTAAGCTTAGGAGCGATTTCGTTCCGGTAAATCTCTTTCAGTCGTGCCATGGTCTTCTACCTAGCAGTGTTCAAGCATCAACCGCTTTTTGGGTCGACTTGAAGACACGAATTTTCTTACCGTCTTCTACTTTGAAACCAACGCGGTCAGCCTTGTTGGTTTCGCCGTTGAAGATGGCAACGTTGGAAGCGTGCAGAGGCGCTTCTTTCTCGACGATACCGCCCTGAACGCCCGCCATCGGGTTAGGCTTGGTATGACGCTTGACCAGGTTCACGCCACCGATGACCAGACGGTCATCAGCCAGAACCTTCAGCACCTTACCGCGCTTACCTTTGTCTTTGCCGGCGATCACGATGATCTCGTCGTCACGACGAATCTTTTGCATGTCGGATCTCCTTACAGCACTTCAGGGGCGAGCGAGACGATCTTCATGAACTTCTCAGTACGAAGTTCACGGGTCACTGGCCCGAAGATGCGAGTGCCGATCGGCTCTTGCTTGTTGTTCAGCAGAACAGCAGCGTTGCCGTCGAAACGAATGATGGAACCGTCAGCGCGACGTACACCGTGACGGGTACGGACGACAACAGCAGTCATCACCTGGCCTTTTTTGACCTTACCGCGCGGAATTGCTTCCTTGACGGTTACTTTGATGATGTCACCGATGCCGGCGTAACGACGGTGCGAACCGCCGAGCACCTTGATGCACATGACGCGACGAGCGCCGCTGTTATCGGCCACATCGAGCATGGATTGAGTCTGAATCATAAAATTTCTCCGACCCCTAGCCCTTAGACTTCAACAGCGCGTTCGAGGACTTCAACCAGTGCCCAGGACTTGGTCTTGGCCAGCGGACGGGTTTCACGGATGGAAACCTTGTCGCCGATCTTGCACTGGTTGGCTTCGTCGTGCGCGTGCAGCTTAGTCGAACGCTTAACGTATTTACCGTAGATCGGGTGCTTTACGCGACGCTCGATCAGAACGGTGATGGTCTTGTCCATTTTGTCGCTGACGACACGGCCAGTCAGCGTACGGACGGTTTTTTCAGCTTCAGCCATGATCACTTACCTGCCTGCTGGTTGAGCACAGTTTTCACGCGAGCGATGTCACGCTTAACTTGCGAGAGCAGGTGCGACTGCCCCAACTGGCCAGTTGCTTTCTGCATACGCAGATTGAACTGGTCGCGCAGCAAGCCGAGCAGTTGCTCGTTCAGTTGCTGTGCCGATTTTTCACGAAGTTCATTCGCTTTCATCACATCACCGTCCGCTTAACAAAGGAGGTGGCGAGAGGCAGCTTTGCAGCAGCCAGGGCGAAAGCTTCGCGCGCCAGCTCTTCAGAAACACCCTCGATCTCGTACAGGACTTTGCCTGGCTGGATCTGGGCAACCCAGTATTCCACGGAGCCCTTACCTTTACCCATACGAACCTCGAGAGGCTTCTTGGAGATCGGCTTGTCCGGGAACACACGGATCCAGATCTTACCGCCACGCTTAACGTGACGGGTCAGCGCACGACGTGCGGACTCGATCTGGCGAGCGGTGAGGCGACCGCGAGCAACAGCTTTCAGGGCGAATTCGCCGAAGCTGACTTTGCTACCGCGCAGTGCCAGACCACGGTTGTGGCCAGTCATCTGCTTGCGGAATTTTGTACGCTTTGGTTGCAACATTTGGCGTACCCCTTACTTAGCAGCTTTTTTACGAGGCGCTGGTGCTTGTGGTTTCAGTTCTTCTTGGCGACCACCAATAACTTCGCCTTTGAAGATCCAAACCTTCACACCGATCACACCGTAAGTGGTGTGAGCTTCGTAGGTGTTGTAGTCGATATCGGCACGCAGGGTGTGCAGAGGCACACGACCTTCGCGATACCACTCGGTACGAGCAATCTCAGCACCGCCGAGACGACCGCTCACCTGGATCTTGATGCCCTTGGCACCAATACGCATGGCGTTCTGTACGGCGCGCTTCATGGCGCGACGGAACATTACGCGGCGTTCCAGCTGCTGAGCTACGCTCTGCGCAACCAGCATAGCGTCGAGTTCCGGCTTGCGGATCTCTTCGATGTTGATGTGCACAGGCACACCCATCTGCTTGGTCAGGTCCTGACGCAGCTTCTCGACATCTTCACCTTTCTTCCCGATAACGATACCTGGACGAGCGGTGTGGATGGTGATGCGTGCAGTTTGAGCCGGACGATGAATATCGATACGGCTTACGGACGCGCTTTTTAGTTTGTCTTGGAGGTACTCACGCGTTTTCAGATCCTTCAACAGGTAATCTGCGTAAGTAGCACCGTCTGCGTACCAGACGGAGGTGTGCTCCTTGACGATTCCCAGGCGAATGCCAGTGGGATGTACTTTCTGACCCATCTGATCGACTCCGTTACTTGTCCGCAACCTTGACAGTGATATGGCAAGACCGCTTGACGATGCGATCAGCACGGCCTTTGGCACGTGGCATGATGCGCTTCAGCGAACGCCCTTCGTTGACGAAGACGGTGGAGACCTTCAGGTCATCAACGTCTGCGCCTTCGTTGTGTTCGGCGTTGGCTACGGCCGACTCGAGGACTTTCTTCATGATTTCAGCGGCTTTTTTGCTGCTGAAGGCCAACAGGTTGAGCGCTTCGCCCACCTTCTTCCCGCGGATCTGGTCGGCGACCAAGCGGGCTTTCTGGGCGGAGATGCGAGCGCCCGACAACTTAGCGGCTACTTCCATTTCCTTACCCCTTAACGCTTGGCTTTCTTGTCAGCCACGTGCCCGCGATAGGTGCGGGTACCGGCGAACTCGCCCAGTTTGTGGCCGACCATGTCTTCGTTCACGAGAACTGGAACATGCTGGCGACCGTTGTGAACCGCGATGGTCAGACCGACCATTTGTGGCAGGATCATCGAGCGACGCGACCAGGTTTTAACTGGCTTGCGATCGTTCTTCTCCACCGCCACTTCGACCTTCTTCAGCAGGTGAAGATCGATAAAAGGACCTTTTTTCAGAGAACGTGGCACTGTCGTATCCCTCTAGTTACTTGCGACGACGGACGATCATGTTGTCGGTACGCTTATTACCACGGGTTTTAGCACCCTTGGTTGGGAAGCCCCATGGCGATACCGGATGACGACCACCGGAGGTACGACCTTCACCACCACCATGTGGGTGGTCAACCGGGTTCATGGCAACACCACGAACGGTTGGGCGAACGCCGCGCCAGCGTTTGGCACCAGCTTTACCCAGCGAACGCAGGCTGTGCTCGGAGTTCGAGACTTCGCCCAGGGTCGCACGGCACTCAGCCAGGACTTTACGCATTTCACCAGAGCGCAGACGCAGGGTCACGTAGACACCTTCGCGGGCGATCAGCTGAGCCGAGGCACCAGCGGAACGTGCGATCTGTGCACCTTTACCCGGCTTCAGTTCGATGCCGTGAATGGTGCTACCTACTGGAATGTTGCGCAGCTGCAGGGAGTTGCCGGCCTTGATTGGGGCCAGGGCACCTGCGATCAGCTGGTCGCCAGCGCTCACGCCTTTAGGGGCGATGATGTAGCGACGCTCACCGTCTGCGTAGCACAGCAGGGCGATGTGAGCAGTACGGTTCGGGTCGTATTCGATACGCTCGACAGTGGCTGGGATGCCATCTTTGTCGTTGCGACGGAAGTCGACCAGACGGTAATGCTGCTTATGACCACCACCAACGTGACGAGTGGTAATGCGGCCATTGTTGTTACGACCACCAGACTTCGATTTTTTCTCGATCAGCGGTGCGTGAGGAGCGCCTTTGTGCAGCTCCTTGTTGACCACCTTGACCACGAAACGGCGGCCAGGGGAAGTCGGTTTGCATTTAACGATTGCCATGATGCACCCCTTCCTTACTCAGCACTGCTGCTGAAATCGAGATCTTGGCCTGGCTGAAGGGAGACGATCGCCTTCTTCCAGTCATTACGCTTGCCCAGACCACGTGCGGTACGCTTGGTTTTACCCAGAACGTTAACAGTCGACACGTTTTCAACTTTTACGTTGAACAGGCCTTCGACAGCTTTCTTGATTTCCAGCTTGGTTGCATCGGTAGCAACCTTGAATACGAACTGGCCTTTTTTCTCAGCCAGAACGGTAGCCTTCTCGGAAACGTGCGGGCCAAGGAGGACTTTGAATACGCGTTCCTGGTTCATCCCAGCAGCTCCTCGAATTTCTTCACGGCCGAGACAGTGATCAACACTTTCTCGTATGCGATCAGACTGACCGGGTCGGAACCTTGTACGTCACGTACGTCGACGTGCGGCAGGTTGCGAGCAGCCAGGTACAGGTTCTGATCAACAGCGTCGGAAACGATCAGTACGTCGCTCAGACCCATGCCGTTCAGCTTGTTCAGCAGATCTTTGGTTTTCGGTGCTTCAACAGCGAAGTCCTGAACCACGACCAGACGGTCGCTACGCACCAGCTCAGCGAGGATGGAGCGCAGGGCTGCGCGGTACATCTTCTTGTTGAGCTTCTGCGAGTGATCTTGAGGGCGAGCTGCGAAGGTTACACCACCGCCACGCCAGATCGGACCACGAGTGGTACCAGCACGAGCACGGCCAGTACCCTTCTGACGCCATGGGCGCTTACCGCCACCAGCCACGTCGGAACGGGTCTTCTGCTGCTTGGTGCCCTGACGGCCGCCGGCCATGTAGGCCACGACTGCTTGGTGAACCAGCGTCTCGTTGAATTCGCCACCGAAAGTCAGTTCGGAAACTTCGATCGCCTGAGCGTCATTTACATTAAGTTGCATGTCAGTTTCCCCTTAACCGCGAGCCTTGACAGCTGGACGTACAACCACGTCGCCGCCAGTAGCGCCAGGTACGGCACCCTTGATCAGCAGCAGGTTGCGTTCAGCGTCTACGCGTACTACTTCCAGGGACTGAACAGTCACGCGCTCGGCGCCCATGTGACCGGACATTTTCTTGCCCTTGAACACACGACCAGGAGTCTGGCACTGGCCGATGGAACCAGGAACACGGTGCGACACGGAGTTACCGTGGGTGTTGTCCTGACCACGGAAGTTCCAGCGCTTGATGGTACCGGCGAAGCCTTTACCTTTGGACTGACCAGTAACGTCAACCAGCTGGCCTGCAGCGAAGAGTTCAGCTTTGATCAGATCGCCAGCCTGGAAATCGCCTTCTTCAAGACGGAACTCCCAAACACCGCGACCAGCGGCAACGTTGGCCTTGGCGAAGTGACCTGCCTGAGCGGCAGTCACACGCGAAGCACGACGCTCGCCGACAGTGACTTGCACTGCACGGTAGCCATCGGTTTCTTCAGTTTTGAACTGGGTGACACGATTCGGTTCGATCTCAATGACCGTGACCGGAATGGAGACACCTTCTTCGGTGAAAATGCGGGTCATACCGCACTTGCGACCGATTACACCAATAGTCATGTTGTAAACCTCATGAGTGTACGGGGCTTTCACCCGCTATGGCCGCCCATTTCAGAGCGTTACACGACTAGACCGAAGTCTTAGCCGAGGCTGATCTGTACTTCCACACCTGCCGCCAGATCAAGCTTCATCAGCGCATCAACGGTTTTATCCGTTGGCTGGACGATGTCCAGAACACGCTTATGAGTGCGAATCTCGTACTGGTCACGCGCGTCTTTGTTGACGTGCGGGGAGACCAGAACGGTGAAACGCTCTTTGCGGGTAGGCAGTGGAATTGGACCACGCACTTGTGCACCAGTACGTTTCGCGGTTTCCACGATTTCCTGGGTGGATTGGTCGATCAGGCGATGGTCGAAAGCCTTCAACCTGATTCGGATTTGCTGATTTTGCATTGGATTTCAGACTCCAGGCTGTTCCCAACGGACGCACTACGCCCGCTAAAAGGAGGCGTGATTCTATAGACGCCCCCATTTAGTGTCAACCCAATAAAAAAAACCCCCGCTGAGCGGGGGTTTTTTCAATCGGTCGAGTGATTACTCGATGATTTTGGCTACGACGCCGGCGCCGACGGTACGACCGCCTTCACGGATAGCGAAGCGCAGACCGTCTTCCATTGCGATGGTCTTGATCAGGGTAACAGTCATCTGAATGTTGTCACCTGGCATTACCATTTCAACGCCTTCCGGCAGTTCGCAGTTACCGGTCACGTCAGTGGTACGGAAGTAGAACTGAGGACGGTAGCCTTTGAAGAACGGAGTGTGACGGCCGCCTTCTTCCTTCGACAGGACGTAGACTTCTGCGGTGAACTTGGTGTGCGGCTTGACCGAACCCGGCTTGACCAGAACCTGGCCACGCTCAACGTCGTCACGCTTGGTACCACGCAGCAGAACGCCGCAGTTCTCGCCAGCACGACCTTCGTCCAGCAGCTTGCGGAACATCTCAACACCGGTGCAGGTGGTGGTGGTGGTGTCACGCAGGCCAACGATTTCCAGCGGATCCTGAACGCGGACGATACCACGCTCGATACGGCCGGTAACAACGGTACCACGACCCGAGATCGAGAATACGTCTTCGATCGGCATCAGGAACGGCTGGTCGATGGCACGAACTGGCTCAGGAATGTAGCTGTCCAGAGTCTCTACCAGCTTCTTGACAGCGGTAGTGCCCATTTCGTTGTCGTCTTTGCCTTCCAGGGCCATACGAGCCGAACCGATGATGATCGGAGTGTCGTCGCCTGGGAAGTCGTAGGTGGACAGCAGGTCGCGAACTTCCATCTCGACCAGTTCCAGCAGCTCAGCGTCGTCTACCAGGTCAGCCTTGTTCAGGAAGACCACGATGTACGGAACGCCAACCTGACGGGACAGCAGGATGTGCTCACGGGTTTGTGGCATCGGACCATCGGCGGCCGAGCAAACCAGGATCGCGCCGTCCATCTGGGCAGCACCGGTGATCATGTTCTTCACGTAGTCAGCGTGACCTGGGCAGTCAACGTGAGCGTAGTGACGAATGGTCGAGTTGTACTCAACGTGAGCGGTGTTGATGGTGATACCGCGCGCTTTTTCTTCCGGAGCCGAGTCGATCTTGTCGAACTCAACGATTGCCGAACCGAAAACTTCGGAGCAAACGCGAGTCAGAGCTGCGGTCAGAGTGGTCTTACCATGGTCAACGTGGCCGATGGTGCCGACGTTAACGTGGGGAAGGGAACGATCAAATTTTTCTTTAGCCACGACAGTGAACCTCTTGCCTAAAGGGGATTAGCCTTGTTTTTTAACGAGTGCTTCGACGATGTTCGACGGAGCTTCGGCGTATTTGGAGAATTCCATGGAGTAGCTTGCGCGACCCTGAGACATGGAACGAACGTCGGTTGCGTAACCGAACATTTCTCCGAGCGGAACTTCAGCGCGGACGACACGGCCAGAGACCGACTCATCCATACCCTGGACCAGACCACGACGACGGTTCAGGTCACCCATCACGTCACCCAGGTAGTCTTCCGGGGTTACAACTTCGACCTTCATGATCGGCTCGAGAACCACGCCACCGCCCTTCTGGGCCAGTTGCTTGGTCGCCATCGAAGCAGCGATCTTGAACGCCATTTCGTTGGAGTCGACGTCGTGGTACGAACCGTCGAATACCGCGGCCTTCAGGCCGATCAGAGGATAGCCGGCAACAACGCCGTTCTTCATCTGCTCTTCGATACCCTTCTGGATCGCAGGGATGTATTCCTTAGGAATCACACCACCAACGACTTCGTTGGCAAACACCAGACCTTCGGTGATGTTGCCTTTTTCGTCCTGATCCGGCTCCGAGAAACGGATCCAGCAGTGACCGAACTGACCACGGCCGCCCGACTGACGAACGAACTTGCCTTCGATCTCGACGTTGGACTTGGTGATCTTCTCGCGGTACGAAACCTGCGGCTTGCCGATGTTGGCTTCGACGTTGAACTCGCGCTTCATGCGGTCAACGAGGATGTCCAGGTGCAGCTCACCCATACCGGAGATGATGGTCTGACCGGTTTCTTCATCGGTCTTGACGCGGAACGACGGGTCTTCCTGAGCCAGTTTGCCCAGTGCGATACCCATCTTTTCCTGGTCCTGCTTGGTTTTCGGCTCTACGGAGAGCGAAATCACAGGCTCAGGGAAGTCCATACGCTCGAGGATGATCGGCTTGTCGGCGTTGCACAGGGTGTCACCAGTAGTGACGTCCTTCATGCCGATCAGAGCAGCGATGTCGCCTGCACGTACTTCTTTGATCTCTTCACGCTGGTTGGCGTGCATCTGGACCATACGACCAACGCGCTCTTTCTTGCCTTTGACCGAGTTGATGACGGAGTCACCGGAGGTCAGGAAGCCCGAGTAAACGCGAACGAAGGTCAGAGTGCCAACGAACGGGTCGGTGGCAATCTTGAACGCCAGGGCCGAGAACGGCTCGTCGTCGTCAGCGTGACGCTCGTCGAACTGCTCTGGCTTGACTTCATCCTTCGGCACTTCGGCCAGATCAGGGTGGATACCCTTGATCGCAGGGATCTCGGTCGGAGCTGGCAGGAAGTCGATGACGGCGTCAAGAACCAGGGGAACGCCCTTGTTCTTGAACGACGAACCGCAGACAGCCGGAACGATCTCGCTGGCCAGGGTGCGCGCGCGCAGGCCGGCCTTGATTTCTTCGACGGTCAGCTCACCTTCTTCAAGGTACTTGTTCATCAGCTCTTCGGAGGCTTCGGCAGCAGCTTCCACCATGTTCGAGCGCCATTCTTCGGCCAGCTCGAGCATGTCCGCAGGAATTTCTTCCTCGCGGTAGGTGGTGCCTTTGTCGTCGTCGTTCCAGTAGATAGCCTTCATCTTGATCAGGTCGACCTGACCCTGGAAGTTATCTTCCGAACCGATGGCCAGCTGAACAGGAACCGGAGTGTGACCCAGACGGTTCTTGATCTGACCTACGACGCGCAGGAAGTTTGCACCAGCACGGTCCATCTTGTTCACGTAGACAACACGTGGAACGCCGTACTTGTTGGCCTGACGCCATACGGTTTCGGACTGCGGCTCAACGCCGGAGGTACCGCAGAACACAACGACCGCGCCGTCGAGTACACGCAGCGAACGCTCTACTTCAATAGTGAAGTCAACGTGGCCGGGGGTATCGATGACGTTTACGCGGTAGTTGTCGTACTGACCACGGGAACCCTGCCAGAAGGTGGTAACGGCAGCGGAGGTAATGGTAATACCCCGCTCCTGCTCCTGCACCATCCAGTCGGTGGTCGCGGCGCCGTCATGCACCTCGCCCATTTTGTGGCTCAGACCTGTGTAGAACAGGATCCGCTCGGTAGTGGTGGTCTTGCCCGCGTCAACGTGGGCACAGATACCAATGTTACGGTAGCGGTTAATTGCTGTAGTACGAGCCATAAAGCCCTCGCAAAATGATTGATGCTTGAATTAGAAGCGGTAGTGCGAGAACGCTTTGTTGGCTTCAGCCATACGGTGAACGTCTTCACGCTTCTTGACTGCAGCACCCTTGCCTTCGGCAGCATCCAGCAGCTCGCCGGCCAGGCGCAGAGCCATCGACTTCTCGCCGCGCTTGCGGGCGTAGTCTACGAGCCAGCGCATTGCCAGAGCGTTACGACGGGATGGACGAACTTCAACCGGAACCTGGTAAGTAGCACCGCCGACACGACGGGACTTAACTTCGACCAGCGGAGCGATGGCGTCGAGAGCTTTCTCGAAGATTTCCAGGGGGTCGCTGTTCTTGCGTGCTTTGACGGTATCCAGGGCACCGTAAACGATGCGCTCGGCTACGGCCTTCTTGCCGCTTTCCATCACGTGGTTCATGAACTTGGCGAGGATCTGGGATCCGTACTTCGGATCGTCAAGGATCTCACGTTTTGCTGCTACACGACGTCTTGGCATGATAAGCCCTCAAACGGTCTTCAGGTTAGCCCGGGACGTGGGTCTTCGACCCCTGCCCGACCTTACTCTTATCGACTCAAAAAAATGGATGTCTGCAAACGGCCGATTACTTCGGACGCTTGGTACCGTATTTCGAACGACCCTGGTTACGGCCTTTAACGCCCGAAGTATCCAGAGAGCCGCGAACGGTGTGGTAACGAACACCTGGCAAGTCTTTTACACGGCCGCCACGAATCAGGACAACGCTGTGCTCTTGCAGGTTGTGGCCTTCACCACCGATGTACGAGGAAACCTCGAAACCGTTGGTCAGACGCACACGGCATACTTTACGCAGTGCCGAGTTAGGTTTTTTCGGCGTGGTGGTGTACACACGGGTGCACACGCCACGACGCTGCGGGCAGTTCTGCAGCGCAGGAACGTCGGACTTCTCGACCGAACGCTTACGCGGCTGACGTACCAGCTGGTTGATAGTTGCCATCTACTAGCTCCACTGATTGTCTTGCGACTCTATTGTCTTGCAAGAAAGCCAAAAATTGGCGAGACGGAGCCTCACCAAATTTAAGGGTACAAAAGTCTACGGAGGATCTTGCACCCAGTCAAGACGAGGCCCCGGCCATCCCCGCCCGATCATCGGCAACATTTTATGTCGCCGATGGCCGCTCGGAGCTTGCCGGGGCCCTGCCCTGTACTTAGTTACCGCTGGAATTCAGCGCTTCGGTCAGTGCGGCTTCCACCTCACTGGCGCTTACACGCAGCGGCTTGTCGGCATCACGGCGACGCTTGCGCTCGCTGTGGTAGGCCAGACCAGTACCGGCCGGGATCAGACGACCCACGACCACGTTCTCTTTCAGGCCGCGCAGGTAGTCGCGCTTGCCGGTTACCGCCGCTTCGGTCAGCACGCGGGTGGTTTCCTGGAAGGAAGCCGCGGAGATGAACGACTCGGTCGACAGCGAGGCCTTGGTGATACCCAGCAGTACGCGGGTGAACTTGGAGATGAACTTGTCCTCGCCGGCGAGACGCTCGTTCTCTACCAGTACCTGGGTCAGTTCCATCTGGTCGCCCTTGATGAAGCTGGAATCGCCCGACTCGGAGATCTCGACCTTGCGCAGCATCTGACGCAGGATGGTCTCGATGTGCTTGTCGTTGATCTTCACACCTTGCAGACGGTAAACGTCCTGGATCTCGTTGACGATGTACTTCGCCAGCGCGCTCACACCCAGCAGACGCAGGATGTCGTGCGGATCGCTCGGGCCGTCGGAGATAACTTCGCCGCGGTTTACCTGTTCACCTTCGAAGACGTTCAGGTGGCGCCACTTCGGAATCAGCTCTTCGTACGGATCGCTACCGTCGGTCGGAGTGATGACCAGGCGACGTTTGCCCTTGGTCTCTTTACCGAATGCGATGGTGCCGCTGACTTCAGCCAGAATCGAGGCTTCTTTCGGACGACGCGCTTCGAACAAGTCGGCAACGCGCGGCAGACCACCGGTGATGTCACGGGTCTTCGACGTTTCTTGCGGGATACGCGCGATAACGTCACCAACACCGATCTGGGCACCGTCAGCAACACCAACAAGGGCGTTGGCCGGCAGGAAGTACTGTGCAGGTACGTCGGTACCTGGCAGGTACAGGTCCTTGCCAGCGGCGTCGACCATCTTGATTGCCGGACGGATTTCCTTGCCAGCGGCAGGGCGATCCTTGACGTCCAGTACTTCAATGTTGGTCAAGCCGGTCAGCTCATCGGTCTGACGCTTGATGGTGATGTTTTCTTCCATGCCCACGAAGGTCACGGTACCTTTCAGTTCGGTAACGATCGGGTGGGTGTGCGGGTCCCACTTGGCGACGATGGCGCCAGCTTCGACCTTTTCACCTTCCTTGACCGAAATCACCGCACCGTAAGGCAGCTTGTAACGCTCACGCTCACGACCGAATTCGTCGGCAATGGCCAACTCACCGGAACGCGATACGGCAACCAGGTTACCGTCGGCACGCTCAACCTGCTTCAGGTTATGCAGACGCACCATACCGCCATTCTTCACCTGGACGCTGTCGGCAGCCGAAGTACGGCTTGCAGCACCACCGATGTGGAAGGTACGCATGGTCAGCTGGGTACCCGGCTCACCGATCGACTGTGCAGCGATAACGCCGACAGCTTCACCGATGTTCACCTGGTGACCACGAGCCAGGTCGCGACCGTAGCACTTGGCGCAGATACCGAAGCGGGTTTCGCAGTTGATCGGCGAACGCACGATCACTTCGTCGATGCTGTTCAGCTCGATGAACTCTACCCACTGCTCGTCAACCAGGGTACCGGCCGGAACGATGACGTCCTCGGTGCCTGGCTTGAACACGTCACGGGCGATAACACGGCCCAGTACACGCTCACCCAGCGGCTCTACAACATCACCGCCTTCAATGTGCGGCGTCATCAGCAGCCCCTGGTCGGTGCCGCAGTCGATCTCGGTAACTACCAGATCCTGGGCAACGTCTACCAGACGACGAGTCAGGTAACCGGAGTTCGCAGTCTTCAACGCGGTATCCGCCAGACCTTTACGAGCACCGTGAGTCGAGATGAAGTACTGGAGTACGCTCAGACCTTCACGGAAGTTCGCAGTGATCGGCGTCTCGATGATCGAGCCGTCCGGCTTGGCCATCAAGCCACGCATACCGGCCAGCTGACGGATCTGTGCTGCGGAACCCCGCGCACCCGAGTCAGCCATCATGTACATCGAGTTGAAGGACTCTTGCTCGACTTCCTTGCCCTCGCGGTCGATGACCTTCTCTTTCGAGAGGTTGGCCATCATCGCCTTGGACACTTCGTCGTTCGCCTTCGACCACAAGTCGATGACCTTGTTGTACTTCTCGCCCTGGGTTACCAGGCCGGAGGCGTACTGGCTCTCGATTTCCTTCACTTCGTCGGTAGCGTTACCGATGATGCGGGCTTTCTCGTCCGGGATAACGAAGTCGTTAACACCGATGGAAACGCCGGAAATGGTCGAGTAAGCGAAACCGGTGTACATCAGCTGGTCAGCGAAGATAACGGTCTCCTTCAGACCAACCACGCGGTAGCACTGGTTGATCAGCTTGGAGATCGCCTTTTTCTTCATCGGCTGGTTGACCACATCGTACGGCAGGCCTGCCGGTACAACCTGGAACAGCAGCGCGCGGCCGACGGTGGTGTCGACGATGCGGGTATTCTTGACCACCGAACCATCACGCTCTTTCACGGTTTCGTTGATACGAACCTTGATTTTCGCGTGCAGGGCAGCTTCGCCGGCGCGGAATACGCGGTCGACTTCCTGCAGGTCGGCAAATACGCGACCTTCGCCCTTGGCGTTGATGGCCTCACGGGTCATGTAGTACAGACCCAGTACAACGTCCTGCGACGGCACGATGATTGGTTCACCGTTGGCTGGCGACAGAATGTTGTTGGTCGACATCATCAGCGCACGTGCTTCGAGCTGGGCTTCCAGGGTCAGCGGCACGTGAACGGCCATCTGGTCACCGTCGAAGTCGGCGTTGTACGCAGCGCAGACCAGCGGGTGCAGCTGGATAGCCTTACCTTCGATCAGTACCGGTTCAAAGGCCTGGATACCCAGACGGTGCAGAGTCGGTGCACGGTTGAGCAGTACGGGGTGTTCGCGAATCACTTCGGCGAGAACGTCCCACACCTCTGGCAGCTCGCGCTCGACCATCTTCTTGGCAGCCTTGATGGTGGTCGCCAGACCACGCATTTCCAGCTTGCCGAAAATGAACGGTTTGAACAGCTCGAGGGCCATCTTCTTCGGCAGACCGCACTGGTGCAGACGCAGGGTCGGGCCTACGGTAATTACCGAACGGCCGGAGTAGTCCACACGCTTACCGAGCAAGTTCTGACGGAAGCGACCTTGCTTACCTTTGATCATGTCGGCCAGGGACTTCAGCGGACGCTTGTTCGAGCCAGTGATGGCGCGACCGCGACGGCCGTTGTCCAGCAGGGCGTCGACCGCTTCCTGCAGCATGCGCTTTTCATTGCGCACGATGATGTCCGGCGCCGACAGATCCAGCAGGCGCTTCAGACGGTTGTTACGGTTGATCACCCGACGATACAGGTCGTTCAGGTCGGAGGTCGCGAAGCGGCCACCATCCAGCGGAACCAGCGGACGCAGGTCCGGCGGCAGTACTGGCAGGACGGTCAGGACCATCCACTCAGGCAGGTTGCCCGAACCCTGGAAAGCTTCCATCAGCTTCAGGCGCTTGGACAGCTTCTTGATCTTGGTTTCCGAGTTGGTCTGCGGAATTTCTTCGCGCAGGCGGCCGATCTCGTGCTCCAGGTCGATAGCGTGCAGCAGCTCGCGGACAGCCTCGGCACCCATGCGGGCGTCGAAGTCGTCACCGAACTCTTCCAGCGCTTCGAAGTACTGCTCGTCGTTCAGCAGCTGGCCCTTTTCCAGGGTGGTCATGCCCGGATCGATAACAACGTAGCTCTCGAAGTAGAGCACGCGCTCGATGTCACGCAGGGTCATGTCCATCAGCAGGCCGATACGGGACGGCAGCGACTTCAGGAACCAGATGTGGGCAACCGGCGAGGCCAGTTCGATGTGCGCCATGCGCTCACGACGAACCTTGGCCAGGGCAACTTCAACGCCGCACTTCTCGCAGATCACGCCGCGGTGCTTGAGGCGCTTGTACTTGCCGCACAGGCACTCGTAGTCCTTGACTGGGCCAAAGATCTTGGCGCAGAACAGGCCGTCACGCTCAGGCTTGAACGTACGGTAGTTGATGGTTTCCGGCTTCTTAACTTCACCGAACGACCACGAACGGATCATTTCAGGCGACGCCAGACCGATGCGGATGGCGTCGAACTCTTCGACTTGACCCTGGTTTTTCAGCAAATTCAGTAGGTCTTTCAAGGCCTTTCCTCCTGGCGGAGCAGGGAGCGGGCATTACCTGCCCCACTCCCCTTCGCGTCACGTGTTATTCGGTTTCCAGATCGATATCGATACCGAGCGAACGGATCTCTTTGATCAACACGTTGAAGGACTCGGGCATGCCCGGCTCCATACGGTGATCGCCATCCACGATGTTCTTGTACATCTTGGTACGGCCGTTCACGTCGTCCGACTTCACTGTGAGCATTTCTTGCAGGGTGTATGCCGCGCCGTATGCTTCCAGCGCCCACACTTCCATCTCCCCGAAACGCTGACCACCGAACTGCGCCTTACCACCCAGCGGCTGCTGGGTAACCAGGCTGTAGGAACCAGTGGAACGCGCGTGCATCTTGTCGTCCACCAAGTGGTTCAGCTTGAGCATGTACATGTAACCAACGGTCACTGGACGCTCGAACTTGTTGCCGGTACGGCCATCGAACAGCACCATCTGGCCGCTCTCTGGCAGGTCGGCCAGCTTCAGCATGGCCTTGATCTCGCGCTCCTTGGCACCATCGAAGACCGGGGTAGCCATCGGCACGCCTTTCTTCAGGTTGTTGGCCAGGGCCAGGATCTCTTCGTCGGTGAACTCGTCGAGGCTTTCCTGACGACCGCCGATCTCGTTGTAGACCTCGGTCAGGAACACGCGCAGCTCAGCGGCTTTGCGCTGCTCTTCGATCATGCGGTCGATCTTCTCGCCCAGGCCCTTGGCCGCGAGGCCCAGGTGGGTTTCGAGGATCTGACCGACGTTCATACGCGAAGGTACACCCAGCGGGTTCAGTACGACGTCGACCGGAGTACCGTTGGCATCGTGCGGCATGTCTTCAACCGGCATGATCACCGAGACAACACCCTTGTTACCGTGACGACCGGCCATCTTGTCACCCGGCTGGATGCGACGGCGGATTGCCAGGTAAACCTTGACGATCTTCAGTACGCCCGGTGCCAGGTCATCGCCCTGCTGCAGCTTGCGCTTCTTGTCTTCGAACTTGTCGTCCAGCAGACGGCGACGGTCGACGATGTACTGCTGAGCCTTTTCCAGCTGCTCGTTCAGTGCATCCTCAGCCATGCGCAGTTTGAACCACTGGCCGTGCTCCAGACCGTCCAGCACTTCGTCAGTGATCACGGTGCCTTTCTTCAGGCCCGCGCCACCGTCGACCACCTGGCCGTTCAGGGCAGAACGCAGACGCTCGAAGGTTGCACCTTCGACGATGCGGAACTCTTCGTTGAGGTCCTTGCGGATCTCGTCCAGCTGCATCTTCTCGATGGCCAGGGCGCGGCTGTCGCGCTCGACGCCATCACGGGTGAAGACCTGTACGTCGATGACGGTACCCTTGGTGCCGGTTGGCACACGCAGGGAGGTGTCCTTAACGTCGCTAGCCTTCTCACCGAAGATTGCGCGCAGCAGTTTTTCTTCCGGAGTCAGCTGGGTTTCGCCTTTTGGCGTGACCTTGCCAACCAGGATGTCGCCAGCACCAACTTCAGCACCCACGTAAACGATACCGGCTTCGTCCAGCTTGTTCAGTGCGGCTTCACCCACGTTCGGGATGTCCGCAGTGATTTCCTCTGGGCCAAGCTTGGTGTCACGCGCCACACAGGTCAGTTCCTGGATGTGGATCGTGGTGAAGCGGTCTTCCTGCACCACACGCTCGGACAGGCAGATGGAGTCTTCGAAGTTGAAGCCGTTCCACGCCATGAACGCGATGCGCATGTTCTGACCCAGCGCCAGTTCACCCATGTCGGTGGACGGGCCGTCGGCCATGATGTCGCTGCGCTGAACCTTGTCACCCTTGCTTACCAGCGGACGCTGGTTGATGCAGGTGTTCTGGTTCGAACGGGTGTACTTGGTCAGGTTGTAGATATCCACACCTGCTTCACCGGTCTCGACTTCGTCGTCATTGACGCGAACGACGATACGGCTGGCGTCGACCGAATCGATCACACCACCGCGGCGAGCAACCACGCAGACACCGGAGTCACGGGCAACGTTGCGCTCCATGCCGGTACCTACCAGCGGCTTGTCGGCGCGCAGGGTTGGTACAGCCTGACGCTGCATGTTCGAACCCATCAATGCACGGTTGGCGTCGTCGTGCTCGAGGAACGGAATCAGCGAGGCAGCAACGGAAACAACCTGCTTCGGCGAAACGTCCATCAGGGTGACGTCTTCCGGCGCCTTGACGGTGAATTCGTTCAGGTGACGAACAGCTACCAGCTCATCGATCAGCTGCTTCTTCTCGTTCATCGCGGCCGAAGCCTGGGCGATGACGTGATCCGCTTCTTCAATGGCCGACAGGAACACGATGTCGTCGCTGACCACGCCTTCCTTCACTACGCGGTACGGGCTTTCCAGGAAGCCGTACTGGTTGGTGCGGGCATAGGCTGCCAGGGAGTTGATCAGGCCGATGTTCGGACCTTCAGGAGTCTCGATCGGGCACACACGGCCGTAGTGGGTCGGGTGTACGTCACGGACTTCGAAGCCTGCACGCTCACGGGTCAGACCGCCAGGGCCGAGTGCGGAGACACGGCGCTTGTGGGTGATCTCGGAGAGCGGGTTGTTCTGGTCCATGAACTGGGACAGCTGGCTGGAACCGAAGAACTCTTTCACCGCCGCCGCAACCGGCTTGGCGTTGATCAGGTCTTGCGGCATCAGGCCTTCGCTTTCCGCCATCGACAGGCGTTCCTTGACCGCGCGCTCAACACGCACCAGGCCAACGCGGAACTGGTTCTCGGCCATCTCGCCGACGCAACGTACGCGACGGTTACCCAGGTGGTCGATGTCGTCGACGATGCCTTTGCCGTTACGGATATCGACCAGGGTCTTCAGAACCTCGACGATGTCTTCCTTGCTCAGCACGCCCGAACCTTCGATCTCGGTACGACCGATACGACGGTTGAACTTCATGCGGCCAACGGCGGACAGGTCGTAACGCTCGGCGCTGAAGAACAGGTTGTTGAACAGGGTCTCGGCTGCATCCTTGGTCGGCGGCTCGCCTGGACGCATCATGCGGTAGATCTCGACCAGGGCTTCCAGCTGGTTGCTGGTGGTGTCGATCTTCAGGGTGTCGGAGATGAACGGACCGCAATCGATGTCGTTGGTGTACAGGGTCTCGATACGGACAACCTGTGCCTTGGCGACCTTGATCAGCAGTTCGGTGGTCATCTCGGTGTTGCATTCGGCCAGGATCTCGCCGGTAGCCGGATGCACGATGGCCTTGGCGGTCGTGCGGCCCAGGACGTATTCCATTGGAACGTCCAGCTGCTTGACGCCAGCCTTCTCGAGCTGGTTGATGTGGCGCGCGGTAATACGGCGGCCCTGCTCGACGATGACTTTGCCGGTTTCGTCATGGATATCCATGACAGCAACTTCACCACGCAGACGCTGCGGCACCAGTTCCAGGCTGAGTTTTTCGCCGGAAATGTGGAAGACGTTGGTGGTGTAGAAGGTGTTCAGCACTTCTTCAGTGCTGTAACCCAGGGCGCGCAGCAGCACCGAGGCCGGCAGTTTGCGGCGACGGTCGATACGCACGAACACGCAGTCCTTCGGGTCGAACTCGAAGTCCAGCCAGGAACCGCGGTAAGGGATGATGCGAGCGGAGTACAGCAGCTTGCCGGAGCTGTGAGTCTTGCCACGGTCGTGGTCGAAGAACACACCAGGCGAACGGTGCAGCTGGGAAACGATCACACGCTCGGTACCGTTGATTACGAAGGTACCGTTCTCAGTCATCAGGGGGATTTCACCCATGTAGACTTCTTGCTCTTTGATGTCCTTGATCGCTTTGTTCGACGATTCCTTGTCGAAGATGATCAGGCGCACCTTGACCCGCAGTGGGACCGCGAAGGTCACGCCACGCAGGACACATTCCTTCACATCGAAGGCGGGTTCGCCCAGGCGATAGCCTACGTACTCCAGGGCAGCATTGCCGGAGTAGCTGATGATCGGGAATACCGATTTGAAGGCCGCGTGCAGGCCGACGTCGCGGAACTGATCCTTGGATGCTCCCGCTTGCAGGAATTCGCGATACGAATCCAGCTGGATGGCCAGGAGGTAAGGCACATCCATGACGTCCGGCAACTTGCTAAAGTCCTTGCGGATACGTTTTTTCTCAGTGTATGAGTAAGCCATCAGCGTTCCCCAGCTTGGTCACCTGCTTGTTTGGCTTCTCCCGGCGGGAGCAGCCAGAAAATCGTGCAAACCCCTTGGTTTGCGCCACCCACATGGGTGTCTTGCAGCTTGTTATCGGGGCCGGCCTGACCGGCCACCAATAACGGAAAAAGGCCGGTGGCATAAGCCACCAGCCATCAGCCTTTCGCTTAACGCTCAGGCTGGCATCGCAAGGTCGAGATTACTTCAGCTCGACTTTAGCGCCTGCTTCTTCCAGCTTCTTCTTAGCGTCTTCAGCGGCTTCTTTCGAAACGCCTTCAGCTACAACCTGAGGAGCGCCGTCGACTTTCTCTTTGGCTTCTTTCAGGCCCAGACCGGTCAGTTCGCGAACGGCTTTGATCACGTTCACTTTCTTGTCGCCGGCTTCAACCAGAACAACGTTGAACTCGGTCTGCTCTTCAACAACGGCAGCAGCAGCAGCTGGGCCAGCAGCGGCAACAGCAGCGGTAACGCCGAAGGTTTCTTCCATAGCTTTGATCAGCTCAACAACTTCCAGAACGGTTTTCTGGCCGATTGCTTCGATGATTTGTTCGTTAGTCAGAGACATGACTTAAATCCTGTATTGGGGTGACAGCCTACGCAGCCATCAAATTAAACGTATGATTTTGAAAGAGTTCGCGTGCCTTAGGCAGCGGTAGCTTCTTTCTGGTCGCGAATGGCTGCCAGAGTACGAGCCAGCTTGCTGGTGGCGCCTTGAATAACGCTCATCAGTCGTGCAATAGCTTCGTCGCGGGTCGGCAGGGTAGCCAACACGTCGATCTGGTTCGCTGCAATGAAATTGCCGTCAAACGCAGCTGCCTTGATCTCGAACTTGTCCTGACCCTTGGCGAACTCTTTGAACAGACGAGCAGCAGCGCCCGGGTGTTCGTTGGAGAAAGCAATCAGGGTCGGGCCTTTGAACGCGTCGTTGAGGATCGAAAATTCGGTGCCTTCAACAGCGCGCTTGAGCAGGGTGTTACGTACGACACGTACGTAAACGCCAGCTTCGCGGGCCTCTTTACGGAGTCCGGTCATTGCGCTTACAGTCACACCACGGGCATCGGCCACGACAGCGGACAGAGCGACTTTGGCAGCCTCGTTGACTTCAGCGACGATGGCCTTCTTGTCTTCGAGTTTAATTGCCACGGGTTTACTCCTGGTTTTTACCGTTTCATCTGGCCGAAGCCGGATGTCGTTTTGGTGTCTGATTCGGTAACGAATCGGGAGCACCATCTGCGTGGGCTGGTGTTTTAAGGCTTGCGCCGCCTACGGTCTTGGATAGCCCCCGCCAGGCAGGGACCCCAATTTTTGCTGGTGGCGCGACAAGTCACGCCACCATGTTCTTACACGTTCAGCGAGCTCTGATCGATGACCAGACCTGGGCCCATGGTGGTGCTCAGGGTAACGCGCTTGACGTAGATACCTTTCGAAGAAGCTGGCTTGATACGCTTCAGATCAGCGATCAGGGCTTCAACGTTTTCCTTCAGCTTGCCGGCTTCGAAGCCGATCTTGCCAACGGAGGTATGGATAATACCGTTTTTGTCGGTACGGTAGCGAACCTGACCAGCCTTGGCGTTTTTCACGGCAGTGGCTACGTCTGGGGTCACGGTACCAACTTTCGGGTTAGGCATCAGGCCGCGAGGACCCAGAACCTGACCCAGCTGACCTACAACGCGCATGGCATCAGGCGATGCGATGACGACGTCATAGTTCAGGTCGCCGCCTTTCATTTCGGCAGCCAGATCGTCCATACCTACGCGGTCAGCGCCGGCAGCCAGAGCGGCTTCAGCAGCTGGACCCTGGGTGAAGACAGCAACGCGAACAGTCTTGCCAGTGCCGTGTGGCAGCACGGTAGCGCTACGTACGACCTGGTCGGATTTACGCGGATCAACACCGAGGTTAACGGCGATGTCGTAGGACTCTACGAACTTGGCAGCTGGCAGCGAAGCCAGCAGAGTTGCCGCTTCTTCGAAGTTGTAGGCCTTGCCTGCTTCGATTTTCTCGGCGATTGCCTTTTGGCGCTTGGTCAGCTTAGCCATTACACACCCTCCACGTTCAGGCCCATGCTGCGGGCAGAGCCAGCGATGGTGCGTACAGCAGCGTCCAGGTCAGCGGCAGTCAGATCAGCCTGTTTAGCTTTGGCGATGTCTTCCAGCTGAGCACGGGTAACGGTACCGACTTTAACGGTGTTCGGACGAGCCGAACCACTGGTCAGGCCAGCAGCTTTCTTCAGCAGAACCGAGGCAGGGGTGCTCTTGGTCTCGAAGGTGAAGCTACGGTCGCTGTAGACAGTGATGATCACTGGAGTCGGCAGGCCGGCTTCTTGACCCTGGGTACGGGCGTTGAAGGCCTTGCAGAATTCCATGATGTTCACACCATGTTGACCCAGTGCTGGACCAACGGGTGGGCTTGGGTTGGCCTGGCCGGCCTTAACTTGCAGCTTGATGTAAGCCTGAATCTTCTTAGCCATGAGCTACTCCAAAATCGGGTACGAACGCCTGATGGCTCCCCGGATGACTTGCGTTTTATCCCAGTGACGACAAAACCCCGCAGCACACAGGGCTGCGGGGTATGGGATGCTTTGTCCGCCTAGACCTTTTCGACCTGGCTGAACTCGAGCTCCACCGGAGTAGAGCGACCGAAAATGAGCACTGCAACCTGCAGGCGGCTCTTTTCGTAGTTAACCTCTTCGACACTACCATTGAAGTCAGCGAACGGACCGTCAATGACTCGAACCACTTCACCCGGCTCGAACAGCGTCTTCGGCTTCGGCTTGTCGCTACCGTCGGCAACGCGACGCAGGATAGCCTCAGCTTCTTTATCAGTGATCGGCGCAGGCTTGTCTGCGGTACCACCGATAAAGCCCATCACACGAGGGGTGTCCTTGACCAAGTGCCAAGTCCCTTCGTTCATCTCCATCTGGACCAGCACATAGCCAGGGAAGAACTTACGCTCACTCTTGCGCTTCTGGCCGTTGCGCATTTCGACGACTTCTTCGGTCGGGACCAGGATCTCGCCGAAACCGTCTTCCATGCCAGCCAGCTTGACGCGCTCAATCAGGGAGCGCATTACATGCTTCTCGTAACCCGAGTAAGCATGCACAACATACCAACGCTTAGCCACGGGACACCTTTAGCCAACGATCAAGGAGACCGCCCAGCCGAGCAGGGAATCAAGACCCCACAGCAGCAGTGCCATAACCAGCACGACAGCCACGACAATCAGCGTGGTCTGGGTGGTTTCCTGGCGGGTCGGCCACACGACTTTACGAATCTCGGTACGAGCTTCCTTCGCCAGCGCAAAGAACGACTTGCCCTTCGCAGTCTGCAGAGCTACAAAGCCAGCGACAGCAGCCAGGACGAGAAGTGCGAGGACGCGATACAGGATTGGAGAGGCGGAGTAATATTGATTACCCACAACACCAACAACCACCAAAGCCACTACAGCCAGCCACTTGAACAGATCAAAACGCGATTCTTGGGCTTCAGTTTTGGGAGTCATCGAGGAGGATCCTGTGAGAAGAAAGCCATCACACCGAAGTGAAATGGCAGGTCAGGAGGGAATCGAACCCCCAACCTACGGTTTTGGAGACCGTCGCTCTGCCAATTGAGCTACTGACCTGTAACGCTGTATCAGGCCGGCCATTATACCGGCCTGATTAGGAAAATCAACTACTTATTCAATAATTTTTGCTACGACGCCGGCGCCGACGGTACGACCGCCTTCACGGATAGCGAAGCGCAGACCGTCTTCCATTGCGATGGTCTTGATCAGGGTAACAGTCATCTGAATGTTGTCACCTGGCATTACCATTTCAACGCCTTCCGGCAGTTCGCAGTTACCGGTCACGTCAGTGGTACGGAAGTAGAACTGAGGACGGTAGCCTTTGAAGAACGGAGTGTGACGGCCGCCTTCTTCCTTCGACAGGACGTAGACTTCTGCGGTGAACTTGGTGTGCGGCTTGACCGAACCCGGCTTGACCAGAACCTGGCCACGCTCAACGTCGTCACGCTTGGTACCACGCAGCAGAACGCCGCAGTTCTCGCCAGCACGACCTTCGTCCAGCAGCTTGCGGAACATCTCAACACCAGTGCAGGTGGTGGTGGTGGTGTCACGCAGACCAACGATTTCCAGCGGATCCTGAACGCGGACGATACCACGCTCGATACGGCCGGTAACAACGGTACCACGACCCGAGATCGAGAATACGTCTTCGATCGGCATCAAGAATGGCTGGTCGATGGCACGAACTGGCTCAGGGATGTAGGCATCCAGAGTTTCTACCAGCTTCTTGACAGCGGTAGTACCCATTTCGTTGTCGTCTTTGCCTTCCAGCGCCATACGAGCCGAACCGATGATGATCGGGGTGTCGTCGCCTGGGAAGTCGTAGGTGGACAGCAGGTCGCGAACTTCCATCTCGACCAGTTCCAGCAGCTCAGCGTCGTCTACCAGGTCAGCCTTGTTCAGGAAGACCACGATGTACGGAACGCCAACCTGACGGGACAGCAGGATGTGCTCACGGGTTTGTGGCATCGGACCATCGGCGGCCGAGCAAACCAGGATCGCGCCGTCCATCTGGGCAGCACCGGTGATCATGTTCTTCACGTAGTCAGCGTGACCTGGGCAGTCAACGTGAGCGTAGTGACGAATGTTCGAGTTGTACTCGACGTGAGCGGTGTTGATGGTGATACCGCGCGCTTTTTCTTCTGGAGCCGAGTCGATCTTGTCGAACTCAACGACTGCCGAACCGAAAACTTCGGAGCAGACGCGAGTCAGTGCCGCGGTCAGAGTGGTCTTACCGTGGTCAACGTGGCCGATAGTGCCGACGTTAACGTGGGGAAGGGAACGATCAAACTTTTCCTTAGCCATCGATACAATCCTCCGCAGAAGAAATAGTCTTGCGCTGATAAAACAAAGGCAGATATTTTCATATCTGCCTTGTTTATATGGAGCTCTTGAGCGGATTTGAACCGCTGACCTCACCCTTACCAAGGGTGTGCTCTACCAACTGAGCTACAAGAGCGAAACACTTTGCGCAAAATCCAGCAAACTTGGAGCGGGTAGCGGGAATCGAACCCGCATCATCAGCTTGGAAGGCTGAGGTTCTACCACTAAACTATACCCGCGGAGCTTGCGGCTCTCGCTAAAACTGGTGGAGGGAGAAGGATTCGAACCTTCGAAGCTCTCGCAACGGATTTACAGTCCGTCCCCTTTGACCGCTCGGGAATCCCTCCAGATGTGGCCGGCATTCTATTTGTCTGCCGTCCTAGTGTCAAGCGTTTTTTCAAATTTTTTCAATCAAATCTGAAGCTTAGCTGCTTTGACACCGCTTCCAGTTCTACCACCTGAGTGGTGTTCCCTGTGAAGCGGGCGCCATTCTATCAAGCTATTCGCCAGTTGCAATACCCTGGCAGAAAATAATTTTATGTTTTAAGTCTTTGAAATCATTGGAAAGAGCCGAGAGCACCGTTTGGTCCAGCAAACGCTCGCTTTCCGGGGCTACTTTGAGCCAGCGGCCATCCGCCCCAGGCAGCTGCCCCGCCACCGGCAGCGTGGCGATATCCAGGCTCAACAGCCGCTGACGTAGCGCATCGAGCTGGTCCTGCCCCATCACACCACCGACTACCAGACACTCGTCACGGCGCCTGGATGGTGCCGAAACCCCGGTTTCACGCAACAGGCGAATCTCTTGCTGATTACCCTTGTACAGCGACAGCGGGGCAACTTCCTTGACCTTCAGCGGGGCTTCCTGCTGATGCCATACGTAATAGAAGACGTTGAGCACCAGTAACAGCAGAAACAACCAACGCATAGGCACCTCAATCCAGTGGGCAGGCCATGGCCAGGCCAACGAAAACCAGGTCAGGCACGACGCGCGCCTGCGGCACGGCCTCCCTCACCAGCGGCGCATCGCCCCCAGTAAGGAATACAGTGAAATCCTCACCCCATAGCGCACGCGCCTGCTCAAGCTGGGTACGCGCAAAACCTTGGAGCATCAACACGCAACCGCGCTCTACCGCCTCTACGGTCGAACGGCCCGGCGCCAGGCTGGCCAACGCTCGTTCGGCGGAGGCATCGTCATAACGGATACGACGGGTGTGGGTACGCAACTGGCTACGCATCAACGGCATACCTGGGCAGATGTAGCCGCCCAGATGCTCGCCGTCCGCAGCAACGAAATCCGCTTTTGCGGCGGTGCCCAGGTCGATGACCAGGCAAGCACCCTTGGCCAGGTGAAATGCGCCCAGCGCCGCCAGCCAACGGTCCATGCCCAGGCGCTGATAGTCGTCATAGCCATTGCGCACGCCGGCCATTTGCTGAGCAGGGTGCGCCACACGCGCTTGCACGGCAAATGCCTGGGCAAGCAACGCGCACAGTGCGTCGGTTTCTTCTTCGCTGCGCACACTGACAATGCGACAGCCCGTGAGACGCACTGACGCGAGTACAGCCACTTCGGCCAGCAGCGCCTGATCGGAGTCGACGATACCGCCACCTTCAATCACTGCATCAGCGGCATGGATAACCCGCCACTTGATAAAACTGTTACCGCAATCGAGCTCAAGAATCATCACGCAACCTCAAACTGAGCTCACCACCACTGAAGCTCTTTTCCACCCCGTCCACCTCAAGGCGCAAGCCGCCCTGCCCGTCGACGCCAAGAACCACACCATCAATACGCGTGCTACCGGCAACCAATGAAACATTACGCCCCTGCCAGAGGTGCGCCTGTTCCCATTCTTCCTGAAATGCGGCGAACCCGTAACGACGATGGCGGGCCAATTCGCGCTGCAACTGCTGGCTTAGCGACGCGACCAGATGGTTACGGTCTATCACCGCCCCCACTTCGCGTCGCATCGAGGTCCACTCCTGGTCGACCTGGTCGTTGGCCTGCATGTTCACATTGATACCGACACCCAGTACTACATGACAGACATCTGCGGGGTCACCCACCAGCTCCAGGAGAATACCGGTGATTTTCTGCCCCCGAACAAGAACATCGTTGGGCCATTTGAGCCCTACATCCTTTACACCGAACGCCTGCAGGGTACGCATTACTGCCAACCCTACCACGAGGCTCAAGCCCTCGAGCTGGCGCATGCCACCCTCGACACGCAAGACCAGGCTGTAATAGAGGTTTTCAGCAAATGGGCTGACCCACTGCCGGCCACGTCGACCACGGCCTGCACTCTGGCGCTCGGCCAAGACCAGGAATGGCGCGGCCTGCCCATCACTGGCAAGCCGCAGGCCTTCGGCATTGGTCGAGTCGATGGTTTCGTGGATGAAAACGGGCCACTGTTCGCCCTCGGCAAACCCGGCAATAGCCGGAGCCTCAAGCAAGGCCAGTGGCGCCGCCAGCTGATAGCCGCGACCACGGACCTTGTGAATGGTGAGGTTCAGTTCACTCTCCAGGTGCTGCAGCTGCTTCCAAACGGCGCTGCGACTCACCCCGAGGGCTGCCCCCAGAGCTTCTCCGGAATGGAACCGGCCATCCTTGAGGAGATTCAACAACTTCAGCATGCCAGTCTCGACTTGGAATAAGGCAGGCATGATAGCCATGGGCTGTTGGCTTGCATAGGAAAAGGGCCGAATACCAAAGGCTGACGCCACTCCTTCCTGGCGCCGCGATCCCTGTAGGAGCGGCTTTAGCCGCTCCCACAGGGAATACTGCAAGGCCAGGGAATTTTCTGGCCACAAAGACAAAACCCCTACCTGCATGCGCAGATAGGGGTTTTGCGAAATGAATCTTGACGATGACCTACTCTCACATGGGGAAACCCCACACTACCATCGGCGATGCATCGTTTCACTACTGAGTTCGGGATGGGATCAGGTGGTTCCAATGCTCTATGGTCGTCAAGAAATTCTGTAGCCAGAATGTCCAGATGGACAGCCCAGCGAATTCGGATATGCGATATTTGTGATGTTGCGAACTTTCGGTTCGTTTCGTCTTCACCACCGCAATCTGCGTCAGCAAATTGCTTGGGTGTTATATGGTCAAGCCTCACGGGCAATTAGTATTGGTTAGCTCAACGCCTCACAGCGCTTACACACCCAACCTATCAACGTCGTAGTCTTCGACG
>NZ_JBDJLK010000012.1:0-97693 GCF_039673335.1 Pseudomonas sp. TWI929 | reverse complement strand
CTCCCACAGGGATCGCACTACACCTGAAGTCAGTGCTTTACCTGTGGGAGCGGGCAAGCCCGCGACGAGGCCAGTACAGGTTATGTATTGGGTCGGCACCCAGGCTCAGAAGTTGACGCTGGCCGACAACCGCAGTACCCGCGGTGTACCTTGGGTCAGGTAATTGTTCGAGGTCGATGCCGATGCCCAGTACGCCTTGTTCGCCACGTTCTCGACATTGGCCCGCAACGTCACCTGTTTGTCATCGACCTTGAAGCGGTAGCGCCCGCCCAGGTCGACCCGGGTCCAGGCCGGGATGCTCAGGCTGTTGGCCGCATTCACATACTGGCCTCCGGTGCGAAGCACCCTGGCACTGAGCGCAGCGCCTTGAATGCCGGGCACGTCCCAGTCGGCACCCAAATTGTACTGGAAGCGTGGTACGCCTGCGGCGCGGTTGCCGTCGTTGCTGCCATAGGCGGTGTGCTTCTGCTCGGTATGCATGAACACAGCACCGGTGAGCAAGCGCAGGCCGTCCACTGGCTCACCGAACAGGTTCAGCTCCACGCCTTTGTTGACCTGCTCGCCGTCCATGCTGAAGGTGTCCAGCGCTGCCCCAGGTGCGCGGTAGGTGACGCTGTTGGGCTGCTCGATGCGGTATACGCCCAAGGTGGCGCCGAAGCTGTTCCAGTCCAGCTTTACCCCGGCCTCTATCTGTTTGCTGCGCTTGGGCGGGAACACTTCGTTGGCGTTGCTGACGCTGGCCGGTGCAGTCGGGCCTTGAGCCAGGCCTTCGATGCGGTTGGCGTAGAACGACACATGCTCCCAGGGTTTGACCACCAATCCGTAAACCGGTGTGGTGATCGACTCATCGTAGGGCGTGTTGCGCACGCCCGAGGCAGTCGCCCAGCTGTCAACGCTGATCGACTGCCGGCGCACACCCACGGTCAGCAGCACACGGCCATCGAAAAAGCCCAGGGTGTCGGACAACGCTACGCTCTTGTTGCGGTTCTTGCCGACAATACGCGGGTCGTGCAGGTCGCTGCCGAAATAGGTATCGGTCGGGCGCGGCACCTTGACCGGGTTGTACAGATTGCTGGCATAGCGCTTGCTGGCGGCCAGCGCCTCGTAAGCCGAGCGCTGTTCGCCCCACATGCCCGACAGGCCGAAATTGAAACGGTGGCTGACCGGGCCGGTGCTGAAGCGGCCATTGAGCCCGGCGACTGCACTCTTGTTGTCCTCGTCGTGGGGCGAGTAGAGGAAGCCGCCACGCGCGGTGCCGTTCTCGTCGCTGACGTACAGCGAAGCGTATTCGCCGTTTTCGCGGGTGTGCTTGGCGCCGGCGCCGGCATACAGCATCCAGTCTTCGTTGAGGTCATACTCGGCATTGACCATGCCATAGGTGTCTTCGAGCTGCGACCAGGTCCAGTCCTGTGCGTAGTTGTCACGCGCCGACGGGGCATGGGGCACCTTGGTGCCGGTGGGGTAGATCACCGCACGGCCCTGGTTGATGCGCTCTTTCTGGTAACCCAGGTCGGTGGACAGGCGCAGGCGTTCGCCACGGTAGTCCAGGGCCACGGCAACCAGGGTTGAATGCTGGGCTTCGTCGTCGACGCCGGTGCCGCCGTCATGCTGGGCCAGGTTGATGCGTGCGCCGAAACGGTTGTCTTCACCAAAGCGCTTGCCCAGGTCCAGGTGGCCGCCGATGTTGTCCCCGGTGGCATAGTCGAGGGTGACATGCCGTGTAGGGGTGTCTTCGGCGCGCTTGGGCACCAGGTTGATCGCACCACCAATACCGCTGCCCTGGGGCGCGACACCATTTAGAAAGGCGCTGGAACCCTTGAACACTTCGACCCGCTCAAGGGCCTCGGTAGTCACGATCTGCCGCGGCAGCACCCCGTACAGCCCGTTGTAGCTGATGTCATCGGTGTTCAGCGGCAAGCCACGGATGGTGAACACCTGCGAGAAGTTGCCAAAGCCGGCCGACTGGCGCACCGAGGCGTCGTTGAGCAGCACGTCGCCCAGGGTACGGGCCTGCTGGTCAGCGATGGTCTTGGCGGTGTAGCTGGTAACGCTGAACGGCACGTTGCTGATGGCCTGGTCGCCAAGTACGCCCAGGCGGGCGCTGCGGGCTACCTGGCCGCCTGGCCAAGTGTCGCTGCTGGCTGCCAGGTCGCTGTTGATGGTGGTTGCACCCAGTTCCATGGCATTGCCCAGATCGACAGCCGGCGCCAGGGTGTAGCCGCCGCTGTCGGTGCTGATCAGGCTGAAACCGCTGCCCGCCAGCAGACGGGCGAAGCCTTCCGGCACGCTGTAGTTGCCTTCCAGGCCCTGGCTTTGCACGCCCTTGAGTAATGCCGGGTCAAAGGACAGTGGTACCCCGGCGCTGGCGGCGAAACGTGCCAGCACGTCGGCCAGCGGGCCGGCGGCCAAGTGATAGCTGCGCGGGGTAGCGTCGGCTGCCATCGCTATGGGAGCCAGGGCGGCCATGGCGATGGCAAGGCTAAGGGCCTTGAGGGGCAAGCGGGGCATTGTGCGAGGGTCCTGTAGGTGCAGAAAATGAAGGTTCTGCACTCATCACCGGACGACGCAGGAAAAGGTATCACTCGGGCTGAATATCGAGCCTGTGGGAGAGCGAGACGCGGTCTCTGTGGGAGCGGGCGTGCCCGCGAAGAATTCAACGCGGTGGCTGGCACCGGCTGCGCCGGTGTTCGCGGGCTCGCCCGCTCCCACAGGTTCTGTGTTCGGCTTTCACGCCAGGGGTTCTACGGTCACCCAGTAGCGGGTCAGCCCATGTATCGCCACCGGCAGGGTGTCGCCCAGCAACCGCAGGCTGGCATCGGTGTCGGCCAGCGGGAAGGCGCCCGACACCTTCAGCTCGCGCACCGCCGGGTGGCAGCGCAGTACGCCAGGCCGGTAGCGGCCCAGTTCGTGCAGCAGGTCGGCCAGGCGCATGTCGCGGGCCAGCAGCATGCCGTGCTCCCAGGCCAGGTCGCCAGTTTCCAGCGCCGAGGTGGGCAGTACCCGGTCGGCATCGAAAGCGCCGCGCTCGCCGGCCTTGAGCACCAGGCCGCTGGCGGCGTGCAGGGGGCGGGTATCGACTGCCCCTGCAAGCACGGCCACCCGGGTCTTTGGGCCATCGATACGCACACTGAAGCGCGTGCCCAGGGCAATTGCCTGGCCATGCAGGGTACGCACCAGCAGTGGCCGCGCCGGGCTGGCAGGGTCTTTGGCGCTGGTGACCAGGATTTCGCCCGCCAGCAGGTCGATGCGGCGCTGCTGGGCGTTGAAGGTGATGTCGATGGCCGTGTTGGTGTTCAGCAGTACCTGGCTGCCGTCGGCCAGCGTCAACGGGCGTTGTTCGCCAACCGCCGTGTGCGCATCGGCAGTCCATTGCTGCCACGGCGTTTCGCGCCAGGCCAGCCAGGCGGCAGGTGCAGCCAGTAGCCACAACCCCAGGCGATGCAGGGCCTGGCGGCGGCTGACTGCACCATTGCGGCTAAGGCGTCGCAAGGTTTCCCCGGTAACCGGCGTGGGCAGGCGGCGGAAGTCGCCAAGGATGGCCTCGGCACGCTGCCAGGCCTGGGCGTGCTGGGCGCTGCGCTGGCACCAGGCCTGCACCGCATGGTGGTCGTCTTCGGTGGCTGTGCCCGATTGCAGCTGCACCAGCCAGTCGGCTGCCTCGCCGAGAATCAGCGGGTCGATAGGCTGCGCCATCAGTCGATGCTCAGGCAGGCGAGGAAAGCCGCGCGCATGTCGCGCTTGATGGTGATCAGCGAAACCTGCAGTTGCTCGGCGATTTGCGCGTAGGTCAGGCCATCCAGTTGCGACAGCAGGAACACCTGGCGCACTCGGGCCGGCATGTCGCGCAGCATGGCGTCGATGCGGTAGAGGGTTTCGAGGATCAGCCAGCGCGTTTCCGGCGAGGGCACCTCGGGTTGCGGCAGGTGAGCGATGGCCTCCAGATAGGCCCGTTCCACGTCGTGGCGGCGCCAGCGATCGACCACCAAGCCCTTGGCAATGTGGGTGAGCAAGGCGCGGGGCTCACTGCCGAAGTAGCTGTTGCCCTGGCGGCTGAGCAAGCGCACGAAGGTGTCATGGGCCAGGTCGGCGGCATCGCAGGCGTTGCCCAGCTTGCGCCCCAGCCAGCCCTGCAGCCAGCTGTGGTGGTCGGTGTACAGCGTCTGGACTTGCAGGTTGAGGGTGGGGTCGGCGGGCGGCATGGACGGGCGCGAGGTTCCGGGCGAAGGGTGCAATTAAGAATTGATCGCATTCTATGCGCGGGCCTGTGGACCTTGCAATGCACATGCCTTGTGTTTTCCGAATTGGCCTCATCGCGGTATAGGCGCTACAAGGCCTTGGCCAGGAATTCCGCTGTGCGGCTTTGCCCACACCCAGCCACCACCTGTGGCGTACCACTGACCACCACCTTACCCCCGGCATCCCCAGCCCCCGGCCCGATGTCGATCACCCAGTCACTCTGTGCCACCACTCGCATGTCATGTTCAACCACCACAACACTGTGCCCGCCCTCGACCAGGCGGTTGAGCTGCACCAGCAGCCGGTCGATGTCCTGCGGGTGCAGGCCGTTGGTAGGTTCGTCCAGCACATACAGCGTCGCCCCGCGGGCCATGCGCTGCAGTTCGGTGGCCAGCTTGATGCGCTGCGCTTCGCCACCGGACAACTCGGTGGCCGGCTGGCCCAGGCGCAGGTAACCCAGGCCGATATCCTGCAGCACTTGCAGGCAACGCCGCGCCGGTGGCTGTTGGGCAAATACCGCCAAGGCCTGGTCGACGGTCAGCTGCAGCACTTGGGCGATGTTCATGCCTTGCCAGCTGACGGCCAGGGTTTCGAGGTTGTAGCGGGCGCCATGGCAGGTCGGGCAGGGCGCGTACACGCTGGGCATGAACAGCAACTCGACGCTGACGAAACCTTCGCCCTCGCAGTTGGCGCAGCGGCCCTTGGCGACGTTGAAGGAAAAACGCCCGGCATCGAAACCCTGCACCTTGGCTTGCTCGGTAGCGGCGAACAGCTTGCGCACGTGGTCGAACAAGCCAGTGTAGGTGGCCAGGTTGGAGCGGGGCGTGCGGCCAATCGGCTTCTGGTCGACCTGCACCAGGCGCTTGATGCTGCCAAGGCCGGCGCTCACCTGGCCGCCGCTGGCCTGTTCGGGTTCGTCTTCCAGGCTCTGCTCATTGGTTTCGTTGCGCTGCTCGGCATGGCCCAGGTGCGCACCCACCAGCTCCAGCAGGGCCTGGCTGACCAGGCTCGACTTGCCCGAGCCGGAAATACCGGTGACAGCGGTAAAACAGCCCAGCGGGAATTCGGCATTGAGGTTGTTCAGGTTGTTGCGGCTGACCCCTTCAAGCTTGAGCCAGTCGCGGGCCTGGCGGGGTACGCGACTGGCCTGGCCCAGCGTGCTGAACAGGTAGGCACGGGTACACGATTGTTCGACCTTGGCCAGGCCTGCTGGCGGCCCACTGTAAAGAATGGTGCCCCCGTGTTCACCGGCAGCTGGCCCCACATCCACCAGCCAGTCGGCGCGGCGCATGGTGTCCAGGTCGTGCTCTACCACATACACCGAGTTACCCGCGTGCTTCAGCCGCTGTAGCGCTTCGAACAGCGCTTCGCTGTCGGCCGGGTGCAGGCCGGCGGAAGGCTCGTCGAGCACGTAGATCACGCCAAACAGCTGCGAATTCAGCTGGGTGGCCAGGCGCAGGCGTTGCAGTTCACCGGAGGACAGCGTTGGCGTGCTGCGCTCCAGTGCCAGGTAACCAAGGCCGAGGTCGAGCAGGGTGTCGATGCGTTCGAGTAACTCGTTGGCGATGCGCTGGGCGGCCAGGCGCTTTTCCAGGGTCAGGTCGTCCTGCTGTTGCGCCAGGTACTCCGCTGCCGCTACCTTGCGGAACACCTCGGCCAGCGCCTGCAATGGCAGCTGCGACAACTCGGCGATATCCAGGCCGGCGAAGGTCACCGCCAGTGCCTCGCGCTTCAGGCGTTTGCCCTGGCACAGCGGGCAAGGGCTGGGGCGCATGTACTGGGCCACGCGTTTGCGCATCTGGGCGCTCTGCGAGTGCATGAAGGTATGCAGCACGTAGCGCCGGGCGCCCATGAACGTGCCCTGGTAGCTGGGCTCCTGCTTGCGCTTGAGTGCGGCGCGGGTTTGCGCCGGGGTCAGGCCGGCATACACAGGTGCCGTGGGTGTTTCCTCGGTGAACAGGATCCATTCGCGCTGCGCCTGGGGCAGGTCGCGCCAGGGAATGTCTACGTCATAACCCAGCGTCACCAGGATGTCGCGCTGGTTCTGCCCCTGCCAGGCCATCGGCCAGGCCGCCACCGCGCGCTCGCGGATGGTCAGCGAAGGGTCGGGGACCATGGTCGCTTCGGTCACTTCATAGACCCGCCCCATGCCATGGCACTCAGGGCAAGCCCCCTGAGGCGTGTTTGGCGAAAAGTCCTCGGCGTACAGCATCGCTTGCCCGACCGGGTAGTGGCCGGCACGCGAGTAGAGCATGCGGATCGAACTGGACAAGGTGGTCACGCTGCCCACCGAGGAACGTGCACTCGGCGTGCCGCGTTGCTGCTGTAGCGCCACCGCCGGTGGCAGGCCCTCGATAGTATCCACGTCCGGTACGCCCACCTGGTCGATCAGGCGCCGGGCATAGGGCGCCACCGACTCGAAATAGCGGCGCTGGGCTTCGGCGTACACCGTAGAGAAGGCCAGCGAGGACTTGCCCGAGCCGGACACGCCGGTGAATACCACCAAGGCATCCCGGGGGATATCAACGTCGATGTTCTTCAGGTTGTGTTCGCGGGCACCCCGTACACGGACGAAGCCGCCTGGGGTGGTTGGGCGTGAGGGCATGACGCAGTCCTTGGCTGTAGCTGAACAGTGCGCCCAAGGTAACAGTAATTGCTGCGCCCGTGCGTGGGCAATGTTTCCGGCCAGCAGTTTGGAGAGTTATTTGAAGCATGTTGATGGCGTTAGGGTGAATGGGCGAGCACAATTAACAGGAAATGGGATACATGCAAAATTCATTATTACTGGCCATTGATCAACACGCTTCAGCGTGCACGGATAACAACTTTCCGCAGCGTGCATATGCACCTTATGGTTATCACGTGAACCAGGGTCACCCTGTGCTGGCCTATGCCGGAGAGGCCGCTGCGGTACTTGCGCACTGTTATCTACTGGGTAACGGCAAGCGTGCGTATGACACCATGCGGATGCGCTTTCACAGCCCGGATATATTCAGCCCCTTCGGTCGGGGAGGGCTTAATGCCTATGCCTATTGCACAGGTGATCCAATTAACAATGTCGACCGCGACGGCCATTCGCCCACACGTGCAGTCGGGCAAGCAACCGGACTTGTCTGGGGAACGGTGGGCATGCTGTCGTCGCTGAACAAGGCATCCAAAGCCATTGTCAAACGTTCGATTGCCAAGGCTAATGGGATGCCAATACCTCGGGAGTTTGATAACCCAAGCCGTACCAACAATGCGATGATTTTTATCGGTGGTCTGGCCGGCACCATTATCAAGGCACCCGCTGCGGCGCTCGCTTTTTCAGCGCGCTTTGAGTCATTAGGAGTCGAACTGGTGGCTGGGGCCGGTATAGGGGCGGCGTCTCTCGCAGGAGTAGGCAAGCTAAGGCAACTGTTGACCGATATTAAATCGACCTATCATGAGGCCAGGTCGAATAGACTGCCGATAGGTAGGCTGGCAATAGAGTCCGCTAAGGAAGCAACCGGCTGGAATCGATTACGCGGCCAGGAGTCGGCCATCCTCGAGCCCTTGCCAGAAAAAGTATTATTAGTTCGTTTGCCACGCTGGAAGTAATGGCAAGCCTGGCAAAAGCTGCCAGTCTTGGTCGGCGCTTTCGGTTCCACTGTGTGAAACCAGATTCGATTGTGCTTCATCTCTCCTCGCGCTTATCTGTCAGCCAGCACGACCTGCCTAACCGTCGTGACCTCAAGGCGAACAACAAGAACGGGAAACCACCCGCGCGAGGAGACTGTAAATGTCCCGACATCAGCACATCCAGGCCTGGCTGAACAATGTGGCCAGCGACCTTCACGCGATCCGACACGATATCCATGCCCACCCGGAACTGGGCTTTGAAGAAAACCGCACCTCGGCACTGGTCGCCCAGTTGCTTCAGGCGTGGGGCTACGACGTGCACACCGGTATTGGCAAGACCGGTGTGGTCGGCGTGCTGCGCAACGGCAGCAGCCAACGCCGCCTGGGCCTACGCGCCGATATGGACGCGTTGCCCATCCATGAGGCCACTGGCGCCGCCTACAGCAGCCGACACCAGGGCTGCATGCACGCCTGTGGCCATGACGGGCACACCACCATGCTGCTGGGCGCCGCCCGTTACCTGGCGGCAACCCGCCAGTTCGACGGCACACTGACGCTGATTTTCCAACCGGCCGAGGAAGGCCAGGGCGGTGCCGAGGCGATGCTTGCCGATGGCCTGCTGGAGCGCTTCCCTTGTGACGCGCTGTTCGGCATGCACAACATGCCGGGGCTACCGGCGGGGCACCTGGGCTTTCGCGAAGGGCCAATGATGGCCTCGCAGGACCTGCTAACCGTCACGCTCGATGGTGTCGGTGGGCACGGCTCGATGCCACATTTGACCGTGGACCCGCTGGTGGCGGCGGCCAGTGTGGTGATGGCGCTGCAAACCGTGGTGGCGCGCAATATCGATGCGCAGGAGGCCGCCGTGGTCACTGTAGGTGCCTTGCAGGCCGGCGAAGCCGCCAACGTGATCCCGCAACAGGCGCTGCTGCGCTTGAGCCTGCGTGCGCTCAATGCCGAGGTGCGCGCGCAGACTTTGGAGCGGGTACGAGCGATCATCGTCAGCCAGGCCGAAAGCTTTGGCTGCCGCGCCACCATCGAACACCGCCCGGCCTACCCGGTGCTGGTCAACCATGCCATGGAAAACGCCTTCGCCACCCAGGTCGGGGTCGAATTGCTCGGTGCCGAGTCGGTAGACAGCAACACCCGCAAGCTGATGGGCAGTGAAGACTTCGCCTGGATGCTGCAACGCTGCCCCGGTGCCTACCTGTTCATTGGTAATGGCGTAACGCGGCCGATGGTGCACAACCCGGCTTACGACTTCAACGACGACATCCTGCTGACCGGCGCTGCCTACTGGGGCGCGCTGGCAGAACGCTGGCTCGCGCCCGCCTGACCTGCCTTTTTGACGACTGCCGCTGGAACCCGGGCGCGCCCGCGCCTGGGCGATCACCCAATCATCGTATGGAGTGTTTCTATGCAGACTTCGAGCACCGGCGTGTCGCGTACCCGGCAAGTGATCGCTGCCGTTATCGGCAACGCCCTGGAGTGGTATGACTTTATCGTGTACGGCTTTCTGGCCAGCATCATCGCCCGGCAGTTCTTCCCGTCCGACGACGAGTACGCCTCGCTGCTGATGGCCCTGGCCACCTTTGGCGTCGGCTTTTTCATGCGCCCGGTGGGTGGCGTGTTACTGGGTATGTATTCCGACCGCAAGGGCCGCAAGGCGGCGATGCAGATGATCATCCGCCTGATGACCGTGTCGATCGCCATGATCGCCTTTGCCCCAGACTACCTGGCCATTGGCATGGCTGCGCCGATGCTGATCGTGGTGGCGCGCATGCTGCAGGGTTTTGCCACTGGCGGCGAGTACGCCAGCGCCACGGCATTCTTGGTGGAGAGTGCGCCAGCTCATCGCAAGGGCCTGTATGGGTCGTGGCAGTTGGTGGGGCAGTGCCTGGCGGTATTCTCGGGCGCGGCGATGGTGGCGCTGGTTACCCACCTGTGTTCGCCCGAAGCGCTGGACAGCTGGGGCTGGCGTATCCCGTTCGTGCTGGGCCTGCTGATTGGCCCGGTGGGGCTATGGATTCGCAAGCACATGGAAGAACCCGAGGAATTCGTCGAGGCGCGCCGCCAGGCCAAGGGCCAGTCGCCCAGCCTGTGGCAGGTGCTGCGTGAGCACCGGCGTGGCCTGCTGGTGTCGATGGGCCTGGCCTGCGGCGCGACGGTGTCGTTCTACGTGGTGCTGGTGAACATGCCGACCTTCGCCCACAAGAACCTCGGGCTGCCGCTGGACCAGGTGTTGCTGGTGCAGATGCTTGCCGTGGGGCTGATGACTGTGGTTATCCCACTGTCCGGGGCATTGTCTGATCGCCTGGGGCGGCGCCCGGTGCTGATGGCCTTCACCTTGGCGTTCTTCGTGATGGTCTACCCGTTGTACGTGTGGGTGGCCGCCGCACCGTCCATCGAGCGCTTGCTGGTGATGCAACTGCTGCTGTGTACCGCCATCGGCGGCTTCTTCGGGCCGGCGCCGACGGCACTGGCCGAACAGTTCCCGGTCGAGGTGCGTTCCACCGGTGTGTCGGTAGCCTACAACGTGGCGGTGATGCTATTCGGCGGCTTTGCCCCGTTGATCGTCACCTGGCTGAGCAAGGTGCTTGGCACCCCGGTGGCGCCATCGTTCTACGTGCTGTTCGCCTGCCTGCTGACGCTGCTGGGCACCTACTGCCTGAAAGAAGCACCCCGGGCGGGCAAACCTGCCGCTTTCAACCTTGGAGTAAAACCGTGAAGCCGCTAGCCATCGACCCTATCGTTGCCCTCGATGCCGAGGCTTTGTCCCAGGCCATTCATGCACGCCAGGTTTCGTGCCGGGAGGTGATGCAGGCCTACCTGGCGCATATCGAACGTTTCAACCCACAGGTCAACGCGCTGGTTTCGCTGCGCCCGGCCGAGGCAGTGCTGGCCGAGGCGGACGAACGTGACCGCGAGCTGAGCCGTGGCCATTTGCACGGCTGGATGCACGGCATGCCGCAGGCGATCAAAGACCTGGCCGCCACCGCCGGGCTGCGCACCACCCTGGGCTCGCCTCTGTTCGCCGAGCAGCTGCCCGAACAGGACGCGATCAGCGTGGCGCGGGTGCGGGCGAGTGGGGCGCTGATCATTGGCAAGAGCAATGTGCCTGAATTCGGCCTTGGCTCGCAAACCTACAACAGCCTGTTCGGCACCACTACCAATGCCTACGACCCAGGGCGGGTGGCCGGCGGCAGCAGCGGCGGGGCGGCGGCGGCGCTGGCCATGCGCCTGCTGCCGGTGGCTGATGGCAGCGACATGATGGGTTCGCTGCGCAACCCGGCGGCGTTCAACAACGTGTTCGGTTTGCGCCCGTCGCAGGGCCGCGTGCCGCATGGGCCGGCGCCCGAGCTGTTCGTGCAGCAACTGGCCACCGAGGGGCCGATGGGGCGCAGCGTGGTCGATGTGGCACGGCTGTTGTCGACCCAGGCAGGCTTTGACGCGCGGGTGCCGCTGTCGCTGAGCGAGGGCCGGCGCGATTTTGCCGCCAGCTTGCAGCGTGATTTTCGCGGCGTGCGGGTTGGCTGGCTGGGTGACTACAACGGCTACCTGCCGATGGATGATGGGGTGCTGAGCCTGTGCGAAGCGGCGCTGGCGGACTTTGCCGAATTGGGCTGCCGGGTCGAGGCCTGCCAGCCAGCATTCGACCTGGCGCGGTTGTGGCAATGCTGGCTGACCCACCGCCACTTCCTGGTGCACGGCAACCTCAGCGCGGCCTATGCCGACCCAGGCAAGCGCGCACTGCTCAAGCCCGAAGCACAGTGGGAAGTGAAGGGTGGTTTGCAGCTTGGTGCGCCAGCGTTGTACCAGGCCTCGCTGGACCGCAGCGATTGGTACCGCGCCTTGGCCAAGCTGTTCGAACGTTACGATTACCTGCTGCTGCCATCGGCCCAGGTGTTCCCTTTCGATGCACAGCAGCCATGGCCAACGGTGGTTGGCGGGCGGGCAATGGACACCTACCACCGTTGGATGGAAGTGGTGATCGGGCCGACCCTGGCCGGTTTGCCGAGCATCAGCGTACCCGTCGGCTTCAACGCTGCCGGGTTGCCCATGGGCCTGCAGATCATAGGCCCGGCACAGGCCGACCATGCGGTGTTACAGCTGGCGTATGCCCATGAACAACTTACCCGTTGGGTGCAGCGGCGCCCACCAGAGTGCCTGCAGGCTCCATGAAACAGCTGGGCAGGCGCGGATCTTGCTGGCAATTTTGACCATCCAGCTACAGGGAGGTCACACACATGGGCATCACGGCAGACAGTGGCGGCGTACGTTCGGTGGAGCGCGCGCTGGCCATCGTCGACCTGCTGGGCGAACACCAGGCGCTAGGCCTGGAAGAACTGCATTACCTGACGGCGCTGCCCAAGGCCACGGTATCGCGCATGCTCGCCACCTTGCAGGAGCAGGGCTGGGTCTATCGCGGCCTGAGCGACCGGCGTTACCGCCTGTGCGCGCGGCGCCTGTTCGGTGACCGCCAGTTGCGTTTCAAGCGGCGCCTGGTGGAAAGCGCTGCCCCCATGCTGCTGGAGCTGAGCGAACGCACCGGGCTGGTGGCCGACCTGTCGTGTTTCGACGGTGAGCGGCTGGAGGTGATGGAGAGCGCCATCCCCCAGGTATTGCGCAAGCGTTATCCGCACACCTGCCAGATCGTCGGGCACCATGCCAGCCTGTTCCATTCGGCGATGGGGCGGGCCTGCCTGGGTGAGCTGGCGGAGGATGAAGTGCAGCGCCTGGCGGCTCACGAGCGGCTGCGCGACGACACGGTGCTGCGCGATATCGAGGAAGATGCGCACAAGGGCTTTGGCCAGCGTACCGAGGGGCACTGGGAGTACCCGGTGCGCTTGCCGCATCTGATCCGCGCGATTGCCTTGCCGGTGCATGCCGAAGGGCGCCTGGCCGGGAGCATTGCCTTGCACTGGCCACTGGACCAGGCACCGGTGGAGCGGGTGCTGAACCTGCACCTGAGCAGCCTGGCGAGCACGGTGGGCGAAGTGCAGCGGGCGCTGGCAGTTTGAGTCATCCTGTACCCGCGAAAGGGCCGGTGCAGGCCACAACAAAACCGAGTGGCGAAGACTTCCTTTATTCGCCCAAGTACAAGATGTCGTTGGGCGCAACCTCCCGGGCAGGTTACTGACGAGCGCCGTAGCGACAATTACTGGCTGGTCAACTTCAATACCGAGTACAAGATCACCCGCAATATCGCCGTGTCCGGGTTTGTGAAGAACGCCTTCGACAAGGAATACATCACCAACAACCGCAGCGATGACATCCTTGATGTAGGCGCGCCGCGCACGCTGGGCCTGGCGTTGCGCTACGACCTTTAAGCACGGCAGCCTGTGGTGGTCGCTGCCATCGCAGGCTCAGTTCTCCCTGCTGTACATGCGGCACTCCGCCAGCAATGCCAACAGGTTTGGCTCACGCTCCCGCGCTTTCAGGAACACCACGCCAATATGCTGCTGCAAGCGATACTGCGGCTTCAAGGCAATCAACCTGACCCGGTTTTCGTACACCGCCGCAATGCGCCCGGGCAGCAGGGCAAAGCCCACGCCTGAGCTGACCATGCTCAGCAAGGTGAAGATATCGTTCACTTGCATGGCCACCTTTGGCTCGAAACCGGCCTGCTGGAATACCCGGGCACCATCGCGGTGGGTAGCGAAGCCTTGGGTCAGGGTGATGAAGGTGGAGTCGGCGAGGTCGGCCAGGTCCACCTCGGCCTGCTCAGCGAAAGGCGAGTCGGTGGGGGCAGCGAGGAAGATATCGTCGGAGAACAGTGGCAGCTGCTCGCAAGCCGGGTCGCTGACGCTTTCGTCGAGCGACACGAGGATCGCTTCCAGCTCGTGATTCTTCAGGCGTTGTAGCAGGTCGACGTTGGAGCCCAGGGTCAGGTCGATGTTCAGTTCGCTGCGCCGCAACTTCAAGCCCATGACCAGCTTGGGCACGGTTTTCACCGTCAGCGAATAGAGCGCGCCCAGGCGGAAGCGCTCGGCGTAGAACCCGGCAGCTTCGCGGGTCTGGCGCACCATCTGCTCGGCATCCTGGATCAGTTGGCGGGCTTTCTTTTCCAGCACGTAGGCGCTTTCCAACGGGATCAGCTGGCGGCCCTCGTGCTTGAACAGCGGGCAACGCAGCGCGCTTTCCAGCGAATGGATGGCGCGGTGCACACTGACCGCGCTGGTGGATAGCTCGGCGGCGGCGCGGCCGAGGTTGCCGGTGCGCATGAAGGCGAGGAAGGTTTCCAGCTTTTTAAGGGTAAGTTCTTCGTCGATCAGCATGGGTAGAGAGCCTGTAGACTGTGTTTACGCTCCTACAACGACCGGTTCAGGTCATTGCATGGACTCGATCAAGGCCCATAGCGCAGGGGCGTTGAAGTCATCTATCACCAGCTTTGCCCCCGCCGCCAGCAACCGCTCTGGCGTCTGCGTGGTGGCCACGCCCACGGTGAAGATCCCCGCGCCACTGGCCGCCGCCACCCCCGGCAGCGAATCCTCGAAGGCCAGCGCCTGCCCGGCCTCGGCACCCAGCCGCTGAAGCCCGGTGAAGTAGGGCAGCGGGTCGGGCTTGGGCCGCGGCAGTTCCTCGGCCACCAGCACATGCTTGAAGCGGTGGCCCAGCCCCATGGCGCTCAGCATGTGCTCGGCATTCAGCCGTGGCGCGTTGGTCACCACGCACATGCCCATGACATGAGCCTCGGCATGTTCTAGCAGACGCAACAGCCCCGGCATTGGCTCAAGTGACGGTGACATGTCGCGGAACAGCGCCTCCTTGCGCTCGGCCAACGCCTGGCACTGTGCGGCACTGGCCCCCGTGAACAGCTCGGCGAACAGCTCGCCATTGGCGCGGCCACTGACCTGGGCATCGAACTGCGCCTGGCTCAGTTCGCGGCCATCGTGCTCACGCAGCAGTTGGCGAAAGGCCTGCAGGTGCATGGTGTCAGTGTCGGTCAGGGTTCCATCGAGGTCGAACAGCAGGGCAGTCAGCATTGGATATCCACATCAAGAAAACACAAGCCTGGGGATCATAGCGAATGCTGACGACAAAGGGGGCTGTTCAGCGCGCTCCGAATGGAGTACAAATGTGCTCCATGGACAATCTTACCCCCAAACGCCGCGCCATCTTCGAATTCATCCGTGAGCGCATCGCCGACCACGGCCAGCCGCCGAGCCTGGCCGATATCGCCACGCGCTTCGGTTTTGCCTCGCGCAGCGTCGCACGCAAGCACATCACTGCCTTGTGCCAGGCCGGCTACATCGATGTCACACCGAACCAGGCGCGGGGTATTCGCCTGGCCGAGCCCTTGCGCCGCCCCGAGATCCTCGAAGTACCGGTGCTGGGCCAAGTGGCGGCAGGCGCCCCCATCGGCCCGGACCTCGACATCCACGAGCAGCTGCTGCTCGACCCCAGCCTGTTCCGCCGTACCCCCGACTACCTGCTGAAGGTGCGTGGCGATTCGATGATCGATGACGGTATCTTCGACGGTGACCTGGTCGGGATCCTTCAACAGGCCGACGCCCGCGATGGCCAGATCGTGGTTGCGCGCCTGGACGGTGAAGTCACCATCAAGCGCCTGCAACGCCAGGGCAGCCATTACCGGCTGTTGCCACGCAACCCGGCCTATGCACCCATCGATGTGCTGCCTGAGCAGGAGTTTTTCATCGAAGGCGTTTTCTGCGGCTTGCTGAGGCGTGACTAATGGGTGCAGTGGTCGACCTCGACAGGCTGCTCGACCAGCGCCGGGTATGGCGTGGCCGGCAGGCCCAGGCGCGGCCCCTCGGGTTGCAGCCGACCGGCCATGCAGCCCTCGACGAACGCCTGCCGGAAGGCGGCTGGCCCGCGGCAGCACTTAGCGAGTTGCTGCTGGCCAGCCCCGGCTGTGGCGAATTGCAGTTGCTATGGCCAACCCTGGCCCGCCTGAGCAGTGAAGCCAGCCGAGTGGTGCTGGTGGCACCGCCCTTCATTCCATATGCACCGGCCTGGCAGGCGTCGGGGGTGGACCTGCGCTGGCTGGTGCAGGTGGACGCCGACCCTGCCGATGCCTTGTGGGCAGCCGAACAGTGCCTGCGTTCGGGCAGTTGCGCTGCGGTGCTGTGCTGGCCCGAACGTGCCGATGACCGCGCCCTGCGGCGCTTGCAGGTGGCCGCCGAAACCGGCCAGGCGCTGGCATTCGCCTGCCGGCCGCAACAGGCCGCGCACAACCCTTCACCTGCGGCGCTACGCATTGCCGTCGATACCAACCCGGCGCAATGGCGCGTGCTGAAAAGCCGTGGCGGGATGCCGCCGGCGCTGCCCATCGCCTGCCCGGGGCGGGGCTGATGCACCATGCTCTGGGCCTGCATACTGCTTCCGCAGCTGGCGCTGGACACCGTCCTGCGTGAGCGTGAAGCCCCTGATACGCCCTTGGTGCTGCTTGGCGGGCCGAGCCAGCGTCGTGTGTTGCAGGCGGTCACCCCGGCGGCGGCTGCGCTTGGCCTGCGGGCCGGGCAAACGCTGACAGCGGCGCGCGCGCTGGCCGATGGCTTTACCTGCGTCGAAGCCGCCCCCAAACGCATCGACCAGGTGCAGCAGCTGCTGGCGGCCTGGGCCTATCGCTTCAGCGCCCAGGTCAGCTTGCATTACCCACGGGCGTTGTTGCTGGAAGTGGGTTCCAGCCTGCAACTGTTCGGCCCATGGCCCCTGTTCGAAGCGCGCTTGCGCCAGGAGCTGGCTGAGCTGGGCCTGCGCCACCGCATTGTCCTGGCCAGCAACCCGGTGGCGGCACGCATGCTCGCCAATGGTCACGACGGCTTGGCCGTGAGCGATACCGACGCCACACGTGCAGCGCTGCAGGGCATGCCAATCGAGCGTATCGGCTTGCCGGCGCAGGCCGCCGAAGCCTTTGCCCGCATGGGCCTGCGCCAACTGGGCCAAGTACTGGCCTTGCCGCGCGATACCTTGGCCAGGCGCTTTCCTGCTCAGGTGCAGTTGCACCTCGACCAGTTGCTCGGCTTGCGCAACCTGGGGTTGGACTTCTACCAGCCACCGGACCGCTTCGAAACCCGGCTGGAACTGAACTTCGATGTCGAATCGCACCAGGCCCTGTTATTCCCGCTGCGGCGCATGCTCAACGACCTTGCCGCCTTTCTCGCCGGGCGCGACTGCGGCGTGCAACGTTTCAGCCTGCACCTGGAGCACGCCGAAGGGCTAGAAACCTTGCTCCAGGTAGGCTTGTTGGCCGCCGAGCGCGATGCCGCGATGTTGTTCGAACTGGCCCGTGGTCGCCTGGAACCACTGCGTATTCCTGCCCCCGTGCGCAGCCTGCGGCTGGTTGCCGAAGAGCTGCCGGCCTTCGTGCCGCAACACCAGCCGTTGTTCGACCCGCGTGCGCAACAGGCGCAGCCCTGGGAGCAACTGCGCGAGCGGCTGCGTGCCCGCCTGGGGGATGAAGCAGTCAAGGGCCTGAGTGCTGCGGCCGATCACCGCCCCGAGTACGCCTGGCAAACGGTAGAGCAGGGGGCCCAAGGCAACATGCCGGTAGCCCCCGGTAGCCGTCCTGGCTGGCTGCTTAACACGCCCATGGCGCTGGATGAAGCCGGCTACCAAGTGCAAGGCCACGCCGAACGCATCGAATCGGGTTGGTGGGATGGCGGCGACGTACGTCGCGATTACTACCGCATCGAAACCCGTGACGGCCTGCGCGGCTGGGCCTACCGCGACCTGAGCCAGGCCGGCCCGTTGTGGCTGCAGGGCTGGTTCGCATGAACACCCCGGGGTATGCCGAGCTGCACTGCCTGTCCAACTTCAGCTTCCAGCGCGGTGCGTCAAGTGCCGACGAGCTGTTCCGGCGCGCGCGTGAACAGGGTTATCAGGCTCTGGCGATCACCGATGAATGTACTTTGGCTGGCATCGTCCGCGCCTGGCAGGCCTCCAGGCAGCACCAACTGCGGTTGATCGTGGGCAGCGAGGTGCAACTGCAGGACGGCCCCAAACTGGTGCTGCTGGCGCAGAACCTGATCGGTTACCAGAACCTGTGCGCATTGATCACTCGGGCCCGGCGGCGGGCGCAGAAGGGCGATTACCAGCTGTTTCGCGACGACCTGCAGCAGCACCATCAGGGCCTGCTGGCCTTGTGGGTGGCCGATGACGCCAACGACATGGCCACGGGCGGGTGGCTGTACAGTATGTTCAGCGAACGCCTGTGGTTGGCCGTGCACCTGCACCGGGGCAGTGACGATGCCCTGCGCCTGGAGCGCTTGCGAGGCCTGGCAGCCAAGCTGGGTATCCGCGCAGTGGCCTGTGGCGACGTGCACATGCATGTGCGCGGTCGTCGAGCCTTGCAGGATTGCATGACCGCCATCCGCCAGCACTGCCAGGTGGCCGAGGCCGGGCGCTTTCTGTTTGCCAATGGCGAGCGGCATTTACGCAGCAAACCACAACTAAGCGAACTCTACCCCGATGACTTGCTGGCAGAGACCCTGGCCATTGCCGAGTGCTGCCGCTTCGAGCTGAGCGAGCTGAAGTATCAGTACCCACGCGAACTGGTACCTGAGGGCCATACCCCGGCAAGCTGGCTGCGTGCACTGTGCGAGCAGGGTTTGCCGTTGCGCTGGCCCGGCGGGCCGAGTAGCAAGGTGCGCGACGTGCTGGCCAAGGAACTGGCGCTGATCGAGGAGCTGGGCTACGAAAGCTACTTCCTGACGGTGCACGATATCGTCGCCTTCGCCCGCAGCCAGCGCATTCTGTGCCAGGGCCGTGGTTCGGCGGCCAACTCGGTGGTGTGTTTCGTGCTGGGCATTACCGAGCTCGACCCCATGGAGCATCGCTTGCTGTTCGAGCGCTTCCTGTCGCGCGAACGCAACGAACCGCCCGATATTGACGTGGACTTCGAGCACGACCGGCGCGAAGTAGTAATTCAGTATGTGTTCCGTCGCTATGGCCGGCACCGTGCTGCGCTGACCGCAGTGGTCAACACCTATCATGCCGCTGGTGCGGTGCGGGATGTGGCGCGGGTGCTGGGCTTGCCGGCGGACCAGGTGGATGCCCTGGCCAAATGCTGTGGGCGCTGGAGCGACCGCATACCCGATGACCAGCGCCTGGCCGAGGCCGGTTTCGAGGCGGGCAGCCCTTCGTTGCGGCGGGTACTGGTACTGGCCGATGAGCTGATTGGCTTCCCCCGGCACCTGTCACAGCACCCGGGCGGTTTCGTTATTTCTCAGCAACCACTGGACCAACTGGTGCCGGTGGAGAATGCAGCGATGGCGGAGCGCACGGTGATCCAGTGGGACAAGGACGACCTAGACATGGTCGGCCTACTCAAGGTCGACGTGCTGGCATTGGGCATGCTCAGTGCCTTGCGCCGTTGCTTCGACTTGCTGCAACACCACCGTGGCCGGCAGTTGACCCTGGCGACCATCCCGGGCGAAGACCCGGCTACCTATGCGATGATCAGCCGCGCCGAGACCATGGGCGTATTCCAGATCGAGTCACGTGCGCAGATGGCCATGCTGCCACGGCTGCGGCCCACCACGTTCTACGACCTGGTCATCGAGGTGGCCATCGTCCGCCCCGGGCCGATCCAGGGCGACATGGTGCACCCTTACCTGCGTCGGCGCCTGAAGCAGGAACCGGTGACTTACCCTTCGCCGCAGCTCAAGGAAGTCTTCGAGCGTACCTTGGGTGTGCCGCTGTTTCAGGAACAGGTGATGGAACTGGCCATGGTCGCAGCCGACTACACGCCAGGCGAGGCCGACCAGTTGCGCCGCAGCATGGCGGCCTGGAAGCGCCATGGTGGCCTGGAACCGCACCGCGAGCGGCTGGTGCAGGGCATGTTGCGTAATGGTTACGCACTGGCGTTTGCCGAACGCATCTTCGAGCAGATCAAGGGTTTTGGCAGCTATGGCTTCCCGGAATCGCACGCCGCCAGCTTTGCCTTGCTGTGCTATGCCAGCAGCTGGTTGAAGTGCCATGAGCCGGCGGTATTCACCTGCGCGCTGGTCAACAGCTGGCCCATGGGCTTCTACAGCCCCGACCAGTTGCTGCAAGAGGCCCGGCGCCAAGGTATCGAAGTACGGCCGGTAGACGTGTGCCACAGTGACTGGGACTGCACCCTTGAGCCTGCCGCTGAAGAGGCCTTGGCCATTCGCATGGGCTTGCGCCTGGTGCGCGGCTTGGCCGAGGCCGATGCCAGGCGCCTGGAGCAGGCGAGGGCGCAGCGCCCCTGGCGCAATGTCGAAGACCTGTGCCTGCGTGCCGGGCTCGACCCACGTGCCCGTGCCTGCCTGGCCGATGCCGGCGCACTGCGCGCCTTGGCCAGCGACCGGCATCAGGCGCGCTGGCAGGTGGCGGCGGTGCAGCCACAGTTGCCCTTGTTCGCAGACGTGGAAGCCCTGCCTGAAACACCCGTGGATTTGCTTGTGCCCAGCGTTGGGGAAGACCTGGTGGCGGATTACCAGACCTTGGGCACCACACTCGGGCCGCACCCGCTGACCTTGTTGCGATCACGCCTGAGGGCGTTGGGGTGCCGCAGTTCGAGCGAACTGCAAGGCGTCGAGCATGGCGACAACATCGCCGTGGCCGGGCTGGTGGTGGGCCGGCAACGGCCGCAGACCGCCAGCGGGGTGACCTTCGTTACCCTGGAGGATGAACACGGCATGGTCAACGTGGTGGTATGGCGCGAGCTTGCCGAGCGGCAAAGGCGAGCGCTGGTGGGGGCGCAGTTGCTCAAGGTCAGCGGGCGCCTGGAACAGGAGAATGGCGTGAGGCACCTGATTGCGCGGCGGCTGGAGGATGTGAGCGCGTTGTTGCAAGGGCTGGATGTGCGTAGCCGGGACTTCCATTAGGCTCGCTGGTTTTCGCCGTGGTTTCTACATTGTCCGCGAGATCGCGCGCTGCGCGGGCGGCGCGCGGTCTCCCAGTCACCAAAGCCGCCATGGCGTACTAGACCATCGCCAACCGCTGCTTGCGCGTCGGCGCCGGGAACGCGCGGTCGATCGCCCGCAGGTCTTCGCTGCTCAAGGTCAGCGCACCTGCGGCAGCATTCAGCCGCACATGCTCGGGTGCCACGGCCTTGGGGATGGCAATCAACCCGTCCTCCCGGGTCACCCAGGCCAGGCTGACCTGGGCCGGAGTAGCGCCGTGGCGTTCGGCAATCTCCACCAGCACCGGGTGCTGCAACAGGCGCCCGGCCTGGGCCAGCGGGCAGTAGGCCATGGTCGGCAGCGCGCGCTTTTCGCACCACGGCAGCAGGTCGAATTCGATGCCACGCTGGGCCGGGTTGTACAGCACCTGGTTGGTGGCGCAATCAGGGTTGTGCAGTTCACGCAGGTCGTCGACATCGAAGTTGGACACGCCCCAGCGCTTGATCTTGCCTTGCTCGCGCAAGCGCTCGAAGGCTTCGACGGTTTCTTCCAGCGGGTGCTGCCCACGCCAGTGCAGCAGGTACAGGTCGATGTAGTCGGTGCCCAGGCGTGTGAGGCTGCGCTCGCAGGCAGCCGCCATGCCGCGCCGGCCGGCATTGTGCGGGTAGACCTTGCTGACCAGGAACACCTGATCGCGGCGCCCGGCAATGGCCTGGCCAACCACCTGTTCCGCACCGCCTTCGGCATACATTTCGGCCGTATCGATCAACGTCATGCCAAGCTCGATGCCCTGTTGCAGGGCTGCTACCTCGGCAGTACGGCGGCTTGGTTCTTCACCCATGTACCAGGTGCCCTGGCCGATGGCCGGAACGCTCGAACCTGCCAGTTTCACGTAACGCATGTCACCTCCGGGATCCGTGTATTGGAAAGCAGTACCTCAAGCAGCGCGTGCGCTGCGGTGGAAAGCTTGTGTTCGCTCAGGGCAATCACGCCGATGCGCCGCTCGACGGTAGGCTCGACCAAGGTCACGCAGCGGGCGCCAAGCTCTTGCATCTGGTTGATACACAGTGCTGGCACGGCACTCACCCCCAGGCCACTGGCGACCATGCGGCCGATGGTCGCCAGCTGGTGGCTTTCGAAGGCCACTGCCAGCTTGCCGTGGTGGGCAGCCACATTCTGCTCCATCAACAGGCGTACCGCCGAAGGGCGCTGCAGGGCCACGAAGTCTTCAGCCATCAGCTGCGCCCAAGTGACCTGGGGCAACAGTGCCAAGGGTGAATCAGCGGGCACTACCGCAACGAAACGGTCCATGTACAACGGGTGGAAGTCCAGCCCATCGATGTTGTCTGGCTCGAAGCCGATGCCCAGTTCGACGCGGCGATGGCGCACCAGTTCCTGCACCTGTTCGTTGATCACGTCATGCACGGTAACGTTGACCTTCGGGTAGCGCTGGCGAAACACCTTGAGCGACTGCGGCAGCAAGTTGCCGGCAAAGGCCGGCATGGCCGCCACCGAAACCCGGCCCAATTGCAGGGTGAAACGCTGGCGCAGCATCTCTTCGGTGTCGTCCCAGTCGGCCAGCAGGCGCCGCGCCAGCGGCAGCAGCACTTCGCCCTCGGCGGTCAGGCTGACGCTGCGGGTGGTGCGGCTGAGCAGGGCGCCACCGAGGTTTTCTTCCAGGGCCTTGATGGTCAGGCTCAGCGCCGGTTGTGAAACATGCAGGTGCTCACCGGCCTGGGCGAAGCTCTGGTACTTGGCTACGGCGACAAAGGCGCGCAGTTGCTTGACGTTCATGACGGGCCTATTGTTTGTTTTGCAAAAGTTATCAATCGATGACGAAAACAAAATTAACAAATCAGTCGCTTGCGGTGAAGATGTCTGCACACGCTCACCGACAGCCTCGTCGGTTCAACAACTACAAAAGGCGGATCAGCATGGCCGGACTGGACAAGCGCGTTGCAACCTATGAACAGGCCCTTGAAGGCCTGACCGACAACATGACGGTACTGGCCGGTGGTTTTGGCCTGTGCGGCATCCCGGAAAACCTCATCAGCGAAATCAAGCGCCGCGGCGTCAAAGGCTTGACTGTGGTCTCCAACAACTGCGGCGTCGATGGCTTTGGCCTGGGCGTGCTGCTGGAAGACCGGCAGATCCGCAAGATGATCGCCTCCTACGTGGGTGAAAACGCCGAGTTCGAACGCCAGTTGCTCAGCGGCGAGCTGGAAGTGGAACTGACCCCCCAGGGCACCCTCGCCGAGAAGATGCGTGCTGGCGGTGCCGGCATCCCGGCCTTCTACACCGCTACCGGCTACGGCACCCCGGTTGCCGACGGCAAGGAAGTGCGTGAGTTCAAGGGCCGCAAGTACATCCTCGAAGAATCCATCACCGGTGACTTCGCCATCGTCAAGGGCTGGAAGGCCGACCACTACGGCAACGTGGTGTACCGCAACACTGCGCAAAACTTCAACCCGCTGGCGGCCACTGCCGGCAAGATCACCGTGGTCGAAGTGGAAGAGATCGTTGAACCTGGCGTACTGCTGCCCAGCGAAATCCACACACCGGGCATCTACGTTGACCGCGTCATCGTCGGCACCTTCGAAAAGCGTATCGAAAAGCGCACCGTCAAGGCCTGAGCGCCATCCACCAGAACAACAAAGAGATCCAGACCATGGCACTGACCCGCGAACAGATGGCGCAACGCGTCGCCCGTGAACTGAAGGATGGCTACTACGTCAACTTGGGCATCGGCATTCCAACCCTGGTGGCCAACTACGTACCCGCCGACATGGATGTGATGCTACAGTCGGAAAACGGCCTGCTCGGCATGGGCGAATTCCCCACCGAAAGCACCCTTGACGCCGACATGATCAACGCTGGCAAGCAAACCGTCACCGCCCGCCGCGGCGCCTCGATCTTCGATTCGGCGCAATCGTTCGCCATGATCCGTGGCGGCCATGTCGACCTGACCGTGCTGGGTGCGTTCGAGGTGGACGTGCAGGGCAACATCGCCTCGTGGATGATCCCTGGCAAGCTGGTCAAAGGCATGGGCGGCGCCATGGACCTGGTGGCCGGCGCCGACAACATCATCGTCACCATGACCCACGCCTCCAAGGACGGTGAGTCCAAGCTGCTGCCGCAGTGCAGCCTGCCGCTGACCGGTGCCGGTTGCATCCGCAAGGTGCTGACCGACCTGGCCTACCTGGAAATTGAAGACGGCGCCTTCATCCTGCGCGAAACCGCACCGGGGGTGAGCGTTGAAGAAATCATCGAGAAGACCGCCGGCAAGCTGATCGTGCCGGATGATGTCAAGGAAATGACCTTCTAACAGCATTATCGCAACCCCTGTGGGGGCGGGTTTACCCGCGAATGCGTCGGTACATTCACCGCCGCATTCGCGGGCGAACCCGCTCCCACAGGTTTTTTGTGTTTCTGGTAATACCGTTTCACCTCATAAAACCAATAAAAGGAATTGTACTGTGGCCGCTGAAATCCAAGACAGCCGTTCCGCGCGCTTTGCCTTGCGCTGTTCCAACTGGGCCGAACGCTGGTTTCCCGATTCGTGGGTGTTCGCTGCCTTGGCGGTGCTGCTGGTGTGCATTGGCGCCCTGGCCATGGGCGCCAAGCCGACCGACACTGCCAAAGCCTTTGGCGATGGCTTCTGGAGCCTGATCCCATTCACCATGCAGATGGCTTTCGTGGTCATTGGCGGCTATGTGGTGGCCAGCTCGCCGCCCGCCGCGCGGCTGATCGACCGCCTGGCGCGCATCCCTGGCAATGGCCGCTCGGCGGTGTGCTGGGTGGCGCTGATTTCGATGCTGGCGTCGTTGCTCAACTGGGGCCTGTCGCTGGTGTTCGGTGGCCTGCTGGTACGCGCCCTGGCCCGGCGCACCGAGCTGAAAATGGACTACCGCGCTGCCGGTGCGGCTGCTTACCTGGGCCTGGGCGCGGTATGGGCGTTGGGCCTGTCATCCTCGGCGGCGCAGTTGCAGGCCAACCCGGCCAGCCTGCCACCGTCGATCCTGTCGATCACCGGGGTGATCCCGTTCACCGAGACCATCTTCCTCTGGCAGTCCGGCGTGATGCTGGCGGCGCTGGTGATTGTCTCGCTGGTCATTGCCTACGCCACGGCGCCAGGCCCGAACAGTGCGCGCAGCGCTGAAGACTGCGGCGTCGACCCAAGTTTCACCGCGCCACCGACACCCCAGCGTACCCGCCCAGGTGAGTGGCTGGAGCACAGCCCGATCCTGATCCTGATGCTGGTAGCCCTGGCTGGCGGTTGGCTGTACCAGGAGTTCGCCACCAAACCGGCGATTACCGCTATCTCCGGGCTCAACACCTACAACCTGTTGTTCATCATGCTCGGTGCCTTGCTGCACTGGCGCCCGCGCAGTTTCCTTGACGCGGTGGCGCGTGCCGTGCCCACTACTACCGGCGTGCTGATCCAGTTCCCACTGTATGGTTCGATTGCCGCCATCCTCACCCAGGTGAAGGGCGTCGACGAACAGACGCTGGGCCCATCACATTTCGCTGTTCTTCACCCAGATCGCCACCCATGACACTTATGCAGTGCTGATGGGCGTGTATTCGGCGGTGCTGGGCTTCTTCATCCCGTCGGGCGGCGGCAAGTGGATCATCGAGGCCCCCTACGTGATGCTGGTGGCCAACGACCTGCAGTACCACCTGGGCTGGGCAGTGCAAATCTATAACGCCGCCGAAGCTTTGCCGAACCTGATCAACCCGTTCTACATGCTGCCGCTGCTAGGTGTACTGGGGCTCAAGGCTCGCGACCTGATCGGCTTTTCGTTCGTGCAGTTGCTGGTGCATGTGCCGTTGGTGCTGGTGTTGCTGTGGGCTTTGGGCACGACGCTGCAATATGTACCACCGGTGATGCCTTAACCTGAAGCCTTGCGCGGTCCATTGTAGGAGCGGCCTTGTGTCGCTCCTACAAGAACACAGCGCAAGCCGACCTGGGCCAGCATTTCCTTCACAGTCCAAGTATCATTGCCAGGCTGCCTTCGCTTGGGAAACCCGCGTCACATGTCTATCCGATTGAAACTGCTGCGTAAGAAACTGGGGATGACTCTGGAATTGCTGGCCGACAAGACCGGCATGACCAAAAGTTACCTGTCCAAGGTCGAGCGCGGCCTGAACACGCCTTCGATTGCCGCCGCACTCAAGCTGGCACGGGCGCTTAACGTCAATGTCGAAGAGTTGTTCGCCGAAGAGCAGACCGGCCAGAGCCGCTACAGCCTGGTGCGCCAAGGCGAGCGCCAAGCCCTGGTAGGTGACGGCGAAGGGCCGGGGTACGCAGCCCTCACCGGCCAGGTAGGGCAGCGTAGCCTGCTGCCGTTCCTGATACAGCCACCGTCAGAGTTCAGTGACCCTACCTTCAAGGAACACCTGGGCGAGGAATTCCTGTTCGTGCACGCAGGCCAGGTGGAAGTGGACTTCATGAACGAGCGGGTGTTGCTTGAGCAGGGTGATGCCCTGCATTTCAACGCCCAGACACCGCACCGGCTTCGTTCAGTAGGGCCGCTGCCAGCGCAGTTGCTGGTCGTGGTACACCACGCAGACGAATGAAGCGCAGGGGGGCTTGATGCCCCCATCACGGCTTTTGCCTTTCTCATGAGTGAAACGCTGCATCCTGCACCGGTAGCGTTGTCATGCACAAATTGCATGTCGATATTTTGACGATCAGGCCACTTGCCCATTGAATTTTATTATGGTGTCGGATCATTGACGTAATGTCATAGTGCCCATAAGCTCAAATAGACAGCAAATCAACCCCCGCAACACCACGCCAATAACTCATTGATTTTCTTCTTTAAAGGAAGGGCGTATGCGCACGACTCTGATTATCAAATCGATGTTCTTGCTGGTGCTGTTGAGTGGCGCGGCTCGCGCGGCAGATTCGTATATCAATCAGAACAGTATCATCCCTGTTTCAACTGCTGGGTGGTTCTTCGCATTTGCCGTTGTCGGCTTTGTGGCAGTGGCCAACCGCAGAAAGATCTGAGCCCTTGGCCTGGCACCTTGTGTTTGCCAGTAACGCCATTGACACAGTGCTTGGCTTGTCAATTTCCCAACCGTTGCTATATTCCCAGTAGCCAGTGAAGGTCCACGGTTACAGGCATCGCAGCCTAGGCTGCGCAGCGTCAAGGTAAGGGCCTCCAGGAAGGTCGAGGCCATCGCGGCGGGTGTAGGCTGCGAAGCGGAGCGAGAGTTGGTGTGCTGTTCTCATTCAGTGCTCTTTGTCGGGCCATTTGGCCGGAGGGACCCTCATGAAGCGTTCAATGTTTGCCGCGTTCTGCATGCTGACGCTGTGGTCCGGTGCCAGCAACGCCGACCAGAACGGTGCAGCCTACCTGCTCAGTCCTGGTGATGTGGTGATGGTTTCGGTATGGCAGGAAGACAGCCTGCGTCAAGAAGCCACCGTACTTCCCGATGGCAGTATCACCTTCCCCCTGGCCGGGCGCATTGATGTCGCCGGGCTGGATGTAACGGCAGTGGAAAAGCAAGTTGCTGCCAAACTCGAAAAATTCCTCCCCGACCCGAACGTCAGCGTTGTCGTCAAGAGCATCGCCGGCAACCTGGTCTATGTCCAAGGCAAAGTGATCAAGCCCGGGCCGGTGCAAATGGCAGGTCCCACTGCCGTGCTGCAGGCCCTGAGCATGTCGGGTGGCCTCGACAAGTTTGCTGACGTAAGCGAAATCAAGGTGGTCCGCGGCACCGGCGCTTCCCAAAAGATCCTGCCCGTGCGATATAAGGACCTGGTGACTGGGCGTGACATGTCCACCAACATTCAACTTCAGGCTGGCGATACGCTGGTCGTTCCTTGATCTTGCCTTTAATAAGAACACTTAATGCCTCTTCTTAGAACAACTAGCATTGCAACGGCAATTTTAGTCTTGCCGATTACCGACACGGTCCTGGCGGCAAATTGGCAGTCTACGGTGGTGGTACCGACATCCGTCGAATACGACAGCAACCCTTTGCTGCTGTCCTCGGATGAAAAGGGCATAACGCGCACGATCATCGCGCCGGACTACACCTTGATCGGTACCTTCGACCGTGACGAATTGAGGTTGGGGCTGGGCATGAATGTAATGCGCTCTTCCGACACGGACGTGGTCGATAACCGTGAAGACCCCGATGTAAGCCTGGGTTGGCAGCGCACCACCGAACGTGGGCGTTTCGGTTTGCTGGCGCGCTACAACGAGAGTTCGACGTTGTCGGGGACGGTGCTGGATACCGGTGTAGTCACCACCGACGGCACGCAAAAGCTGTACACGTTGACTGGCAACTGGAGCCGGGCAATTACCGAGCGCAGTACCCTGAGCAACGAAACCACGTACAACCGTGCCCGTTACGACATCAGCACGCTGACCGGGTATGACGAGCTGGCGAACGACTTTACCTGGACTTACGCCTTGAGCGAGCGGGCCGATGTGTATACCCGCTTCGGCGCCCGACGCTATGAGCCCGAGCAAGACCAGACCGCGACAGCCTCCAACAGCTACACCCCCGCAGTGGGGGTCAAATACCAACTCTCCGAGCGTCTGAGTGCCGATGCACATGTGGGTGTTACCGAGGTTTCCGGCGACGAAGGTGGCCGACGCGGGGAGGGTGGGGTTGCGCTTCTGTATACCGGCGTGCGTTCCGACGCCAGCTTCACCGCCGAGCGCAGTACGGTGGCCAGCGCCGAAGGCGGCTTCGCCGAGCTGGACCAGGTGCGTGGTGTGTGGAGCTACGCAATCGGCGAGTTGACCCGGGTAGGCGCCGACGCTGCCTGGCAAGACAGCAAAGGGCAGACTCCGAATACGCTGCAGACATACAGCGTATGGGCCAACCGCCAGTTTTCGCCTTACTGGGACCTGCGCCTGTCGCTGATGTACAAGGAACGGCAGCAGGATCACGAAGCCGATGCAACCGCTACGATCGTTGGTTTGACGTTGACGTACAGGTACCCCGACATCTGAACCGCAGGCAGGTGGCCCCATGAAGTCTGACTACGAGCTCTCCCTCAGAGATTACATCGCCATTATCAAGGACAGGGCCCTGGTGTTAGGGGTGAGTGCCGCAGTCATTCTTGCCGCGACGGTAGCCGTCGCATTGGTGGTGCCGCCGATCTACCAGTCGACCGGCACCATCCTGGTGGAGTCGCAGCAGATTTCCCCCGAGCTGGTGTCAACCAACAGCACCACTTTTGCCGATGAACGCATTGAGGTCATCCGCCAGCGAGTGATGACCCGCGAGAACCTGCTGCGCATCATCGACAAGTACAACCTGTTCGCCGACAAGCGCCTCAGCGAAAGCGACAAGATCGACCAGATGCGCAGTGCCATCGTGGTAGAGACCCTTTCCACATATGTGCGTGGGCGCGGTGAAGCGACTGTGGCGTTCAATGTCTCCTTCGAGCACAAGCAGGCAGAAGTGGCCAAGGAAGTCGCCGACGAACTGGTAACCTTGTTCCTCAACGAAAACCTCAAGCAGCGCACCGAGCGGGCTAACGAAACCACCGAGTTCCTGACCCAGGAAGCGAACAAGCTGGGGGCCGAACTGGCCAGCCTGGAAAACCAGCTGGCGGACTTCAAGCAAGCTCATGCCAATGCCTTGCCAGAGCACCAGACCCTGCGCATGAACATGCTGTCGCGCTCGGAGCTGGAGTTCCGTGAGGTCGATCGCGATTACAAGGCCGCCCAGGAAGAGCTGCGCTACCTGGAGCTGGAGCTGTCTGCGGCCAACGCCGGCCTGGCCACCAAGGCCGTCGACGGCAGCAAGCCGGCCAGTGCCGACCAGCCCATGGACCTGCCAAGCCTGAAAGCCGAATACGCCCGGCTACTGACCCGCTACAAGGAAGCCCATCCGGATGTGCTGGCGGTCAAGCGCAAGATCCAGGCACTTGAAGCCAGTGGTAATCGCACGGCGGTGGCCTCTACGGCCAACCTCGACGTCGCCCGCGTTCGCGCCAAGATGAGCGCCACGCAGGAACGCATCAGTTCGCTGGCAGAGCAGAAGCGCGAGTTGACCAAGAAGATGGAAGGCTACGAGGCTGAGATCCTTGAAGCTCCGCAGGTCGAACGTGGCCTGGTGACCTTGATGCGGGACCACGACAACGCACGCAAGAAGTACGAGGAAATCCGTGCCAAGGAAATGGGCGCGAAAATTACCGAAAGCCTGGAGCAGGAAAACAAGGCCGAGCGCTTTGTACTGCTGGAGCCGCCGTTGATGCCTGAGAAACCGATCAAGCCCAACCGCAAGAAAATCGCGGCGCTGGGCCTGGTGCTGGCACCGGCCGGTGGCGGTGCGCTGGTGATGCTGCTGGAAATGCTCAACCAGCGCGTGCGCGGCGTTGGTGCCCTGGAAAACCTGATTGGCAAGCGGGTGCTGGTGGCACTGCCATACATCGATACCCGAGCTGACGTGGCCAGGCGCAAGCGCTGGCGCAACTGGTTGATCCTGGCGGCACTGGCGCTGGCAGCTATCATGGTAGTGCTGGTGCACGTGTTCTACATGCCACTGGATGTGCTGCTGTACAAAGTCATGTCTCGGTTTGCATAGGGAAAGCAGTGATGGACAGGACCAAGCCGGCTGTTGGCAATAATCTTCATCAGGTTACCCCAGGTACCCCCCAGGCTTTGTCACCGGCCCCCGGTACGGCGCTGGCGGAAGTACCTGGTCAGTTCGACTACGTGAACACCAAGGTGGTGGCGCTGCGTGCAGATCACCTGGAGCGCCACCGCATCGTCGCCTATAACAAGAACTCCCACATGAACGGGCCGATCGACCTGTTGCGCACCCAGGTGCTCAGGATGATGGATGAGAACGGCTGGCGTACCTTGGCCATCACCTCGCCAACGCCTGAAGCAGGCAAGACGGTGCTGGCAATAAACCTGGCGATGAGTATCGCCCATCACACCACCAAGACCGCATTGCTGGTGGACTTCGACCTGCGCCGGCCCAAGGTTGGCAGCAGCCTGGGCCTGCCGATGGACAATGCGCTGAATGAGTTCCTGACGGACAAGGCCGAACTGCAAGACTGCCTGGTCAACCCGACCCTGCCACGCTTTGTGGTGCTACCGACGCGGGTGCCCGTGCCGTTGTCGACCGAGATGCTGTCGTCCCCCAAGGTGAACAACCTGATCAGTGAACTGCGCAACCGCTACGAGTCGCGTATCTGCATTTTCGACTTGCCGCCACTGCTCAGCTCGGACGATGCGATTACCGTGATACCCAAGTTCGATTGTGTATTGCTGGTGGTGGCCAACGGGATGAACAACAGGAAGGAGATCGAGGATTGCCTGCATCACCTGGCCACGGTAAACCTGGTCGGGACAGTGCTGAACAAGGCCGACGAGCAGCCGCGGACCTATTACTAAGGCTCAAAATTCTGGGGCTGCTTCGCAGCCCATCGCGACACAAGGCCGCTCCCACAGGAGAATGCATACCTCCTTGTGTTGCGGCCTTGTTTCGCGAAAGGGGCGCAAAGCGCCCCCAAAATCTCAGCCCTGGTGCTTAGCCCAGGGATACTTCAACTCCCACTGCCAGGCATGCCGCACAATCTGCTCCAACGAAGCAAACTCCGGTCGCCAGCCCAGCACCCGCATGGCCTTGCTCGCATCCGCCACCAGGCGGGGCGGGTCACCAGCACGGCGCGGGGCGTCAAGGGTGTGGATCTGCTGCCCGGTCACCGCTCGGGCAGTGTCGATCACCTGTTGCACCGAAAAGCCCAGGCCATTGCCCAGGTTGAACGCGGCACGCTCGCCACCCGCCAGTAAATAATCCACCGCCAGCGCATGGGCCGCCGCCAGGTCGGCCACATGCACATAGTCGCGTATGCAGGTGCCATCCGGCGTGTCGTAGTCGCGGCCAAATACCGTTACCGCCTCACGCCTGCCTGAAGCGGCCTGCAGGATCAGCGGAATCAAGTGGGTTTCCGGATCATGGCGCTCGCCCAGTTGGCCCTCCGGGTCGGCACCTGCCGCATTGAAGTAGCGCAGGCACACCGACTTCAAGCCGTAGGCCCTGTCGAAGTCCTCAAGGATCTGTTCGACCATCCATTTGCTCAGCCCATAAGGGTTGATCGGGCCTTTGGCATGCGCTTCATCGATAGGCACATAGTGCGGGTTACCGTAAACGGCAGCACTTGAAGAAAATACCAAGTGCCTGATACCGGCACTTACCATGGCCTGCAGGAGGGTGAGGGTTGCTGCGACGTTATTCTGGTAATACTTGCCCGGCACGCTGACGGACTCACCCACCTGGATGAACGAGGCAAAGTGGAACACGGCATCGAAGTGGCAAATGCCAAACAGCACATCCAGGGCGGCTTCGTCGGCAATGTCCAGCTTGGCCCACTGGATGCCGGGGCCAGGCGAAACCAGGTCTGCCACCACCACCTCGTGGCCAGCATCGAGCAGGTGCTTGACCATGTGCGAGCCTATGTAGCCAGCACCACCGACAACCAGGAACTTCATCCGCACCTCCTGTGATCTGCTGTTTTACAGACGCAGTGAACCGTCCCTGAAAAGTACAGGTGGCATGATCAGCTACAGATGACTTGAGCGTAGTGCCCTATTTCAAGAACAGCCAGTTGGACATGTACTTACCGTCAAATGTGATCAGGTAGTGGCCGTCCTTGTAGGCTGCCGGCAGCGCTTTCAACTGCGCCTGCGCATCCCGTGCGAACAGTTTCAGGCCGGCGGGCGCCTTGATGCTAAGCGTGCCTTCCAGGGGTTCGACGTTGAACGGTGTCTTGTACTCGCCCTTGGGCACCGCACGGGTGCCCAGCGACAGCAGCAGTTCGCGCGACTGGCCCAAGGGTTTGCCGTCCAGGCTCTGCACCACGACGCTGGCGTAGGGGGTTTGTGCCTGCACCTGGATGTCGCCCAGGCTGATCGAGCGGCCACCCAGCCAGCCGGTGGCGGCCTGGGTCAGTGGCGTGTCGATGGTGTAGATGCCCTTTTGCCAGTTGCGCTTGAGCTCACCGGTATCGGTCACCGCTTCGCTGGCATCGGCGGCCAGCAGTGATTGTCCTGGGTCGTGCAGCACCTGTGCGTCGGCGGGGATGGCGGCAGGTTGCAGCCAGGGCAACTCTGGCGTTTGTGGCAGGGCGATCTGCAATTGGCCTTTTTCCATGGCTGTGCGCAACAGCGGTGAGTTGCGCGGGGTGATCTCCTGGTTGTACAGGGTGGCTGGCGTGGGAGCGAATACGTAGCGGGTGGTGGCCGGCTTCACATCCGCGCGGCGATAGAGCAGGGCGGCAGCGGGCAGGGTGGCGAGCAGTGCCGGGTCGTTGTAAGCGTGCCAGTTATCCGCCGTGCGCCACCCTGGGTTGAAGGCCTGCTGGCTATAGGCATATTGCATCAGCGCGTCCCAGCCCTGGTGGCTGGCAGTGCCGGCCACGTACAGCGGCAGCGAATGGCGGTCGGGCAGCGGGAACGGCTCGGCGTTCCACTCGGTGACGGTCAGCGGTTTGCCGACCACCTGGGCGGCGGCGATCCAGTCGATCATGCCGTCGCTGGTTAGCGGGTTCTTTTCCAACTGGCCAATGGCACCGTAGCTGTGGGCATCGATGACATCGCCTGCGGTCAGTGCCGGCAGTGCGCTCAGGCCATTGCCGCCCCAGGTACTGGTGGTGGCGATCGGCACTTTCACGCCAAGGCCGCGCAGGTGCGCGATCATGTCGGCATTGAAGCGTTGCTCCAGGTCATTGAGGAGCAGCTTCGACGGGCCATGCTCCCAGGCACGCCAGGTGAGGTCGGCGGGCAGGTCATATTGCCTGGCGAAGGCTTTGGCCGCCTCCATGTAGCGCGCGCTGTGGTGCGGTACATCCTTGTTTGGCATCAGGGCATTGCCATAGTGCTGGGTGAGGTCGTTTTCGTTGGTGATCAGCACTGCGGCAATGGCCGGGTCGTCCTTGTAGGCCAGGCCGGTGTACGTGTTCACATGGGTCAGGTACTGCTCGGCAAAGCGCTTCATCGCCTGCTGGATGCTGTTATTCACATAGGCGTAACCCTTCAGGTCGACACGGTCGCCACCCTTGGCCAGCTCCTTGAAATCGTCAATATTGTCGTTGGCGGTGAGGGCACGCTGCACGTGCATGTCCAGCCAGATATAAATGCCTTCGTCCTTGAGCGCCTTGATCCACAGGTCGAGCTTGCGCAGTGACTCGGCGCTGAGCTGCTGGGTATCGCGCACCAGGGTGCCGTCGCCAAACACGTTCGGGCTGACCCACGGTGAATCGTGGTGATGCAGGCGAACCAGGTTAAAGCCCAGTGCCGAAAGGCGTTTGGCTTGTTGGAGGATTTCCTCGTCGGGGCTTTTGAACAGCGAATAAGCGGACAGGTTGGTGCCCCAGAAGCGCACAGGGGTGTTGTCTGCGAACATCAGCTGCTCGCCTACAGCCCTGACGAAACCACGTTTGCCGGCTGGCCTCTCTGCAGCATTGAGGAACGACAGGTCCACCGGCGCGGTGCGCCAGTCCAGCTGGTCGTCGGGCCAGCTGGCAGGGTCGGCAAGGCCGAAGCGCTCGGTGGGGGTGGGCCCCAGTTCGATGTCGCCGGTGATGTTCAGCACGGCTTTGACTTGCTGTCGGCCGGCGCTGATTGGGTCCTTGTAGAAGAACGCGCGCAGCTCGGATGGGTTGCCGCGCTCGAAATACACGTTGGCCAGCGGCGGCTCGAAGCGCATCTCGATGCGTCGGCCCTGGTCAGCCTTGCCCCACGACCAGCCACGGTTGCCGGCCAGCAGTTGCGGGGCCCCCATGTCACCGGCAATCTGTGCCGGGTCGAACTGGAATACCATGCCGCCGCCCATCACCCCGGCCTGGCGGCTGTGGGCGTCGAGGTCAAAGGCCCAGCTCAGGGTTTGCGCCTGCTCCTTGCGGATGTCCGCCGTCAGGTCGAAGTCCAGCGCCTTGTTGCGGCCCTGTAGCGTGTAGTGGTAGGGGCCGTCGACCTTGAAGGTGGTATCGAAGGCTGTCCAGCCCCAGTTGGCCGCCCAGAAGTCGAACTTGGCTGTCATCACCGGCCCACCGCCGCGCGTCACCGTGGGCAAGCCATTCTGTTCTTCGACGCTGACCTGCCATTGCGCTGACCAGCCGGCCAACGGCAGCAGGGCTAGGCCAGCAATGGCCGAAACCCGCACGAAACGCTGCAGGGTGAGCACGTTCATAGGCATTACCTGGGTTGAAGGCCGGGGTCGGCCAGTGCGATGGCCTGGCTGTTGTGGAGCCTGCGTACCATCTGGATGTAGGCCACGCCCAACCCGGCAATAGACCAGTACACCACCGGGATGAAGGTAATGCTGCTGACGGTGAAGATGATCACCAGAATACCGATCAGCGTCGCCAGCAACACCCGGCCAAGCTGGCGTCGCTCGTCGTCCATTTCGGCAAAGCTGAGCATGGCCTTGCGGATTCCCAGCAGCACCATGGCGAAAAACGCCACGAACAGGCCAAGCCCGACCAGCCCGACCCGCAGCGCCAGGTTGATATAGGTGTTGACGATGTCGATGATGCCTTCACCCTGGATCATCGATTGCATTTCCGGGGTATTGCGGAAGTCGAACGAGCCGAACAGTGGGTTGCGCTGGATGACGGCCCACGAATTGTCCATCAGCCGCTCGCGGTAAGTGATGTTCTCTTTTTCGAGGTTGCCAATGTACGGCAACAGGTCCAGCACTTTTTCGCCGCCGGGCACCACGGTCAGCAAGGGCAGAGCCAGCATGCCGGCAGCAGCAAGCAGCGCCAGGCGTTTGACGGCTTTTTTGCCCAAGGCAATGTACACCACAATGATGACCATGGCGCCGATCCACGGGCCACGTGACAACGGTGCGAACAACCCGGCGGCCAGCAGCAGGGCACCCATCACCCGGTGCAGAGGGCGGCGTACATAGCCCTGGACGAACAGGAACAGGCCGATGGCCACGCTCATCACATAGCCCAGGGCAATCGCCTGCCCGGTGGTGACGCTGGCACGCAACGAGCCGCCGCGGCTCAGGTAGCCGGACATGCTCCACGGTACACCCATGGTGTCGATCAGGGCGCTGTACAGTAGCCAATGGCGCACGTACTCGGCCACACCGATCAATGCCAGCACGAAGGACGTGAGTACAAACGCCAACAGGGTGTCCTTGAAATCGCTGATCTGGCGCAGCCCACGGCTGGCGACGTAATACGGCAGGAATACGTCGACGTACAGGTACAGCGTCTGGCGCAGGGTGTCGGTCAGGGTGGTTTCTCGCAGGTACAGCACGCTCATCAGCAGCAGGCTGGCCGCCAGCAGCTTGTCGGGCCAGGTGCGGCCAAAGCTCAGGGTGTCGCTTTGCCGGCGCAGTTGCAGTGCCGCCGGCAGCAGCACGCACAGGGTCAGCAGGCGGATGTGGTTGAGGTCGACCAGATAATTGACCACGCCAAACCCGGGCACTTGCACCGAGGCGGGCGGTATCAGGAACAGCAGCATGTAGAACAACGCCATGGGGTTGTGTTCACGGCGCCCGGCGATGTACAGGATGACTGCGCCCGCACCCAGGTACAGCCAGAAACTGTGCGAGAAAAACGCCAGCAGGGTAAGCAGGAACCACAAGTTGCGCCGGCGTTTGAAATCGCTCGGCGGAATCAGGTCGGTGGCGGGCCGTCGCGCCAGTACAAAGACCACGCTCGCCAAAAACACAATGACGATCAACGCACGAAAATGTTCAGGCATCGGCTATGTACACCTTTCCCTCGGTGGGCAACGGCTAGCAGCATGGCTAAATGAAACTATAGTGACTTTTAGCCAATCAGTCAGAGATTGAAGTCATGCCGTCGATTGATGTGTCAGCTGCTGCGAGCCTGCACAAGCGGGCCCTGCGGGCCGGGTCATGGAACCTGCTATCGCAGGTGGCCTCACAACTGATGCGCCTTGGCGGCAACCTGATCATGGCTCGTCTGCTGCTGCCAGAAATGTTCGGGGTGATGCTCATTACCACCACCGTTTCGGTACTCCTGCATTTGCTGTGTGATGTCGGCCTGCGCCAGAACATCATTCAGAGCCATCGGGGAGACGACCCGGACTTCCTCAATACCGCGTGGACCGTGCAGGTCATCCGCGGCTTCCTGCTGTTTGCCCTGACCCTGTTGCTGGCGCTGGGCGCCTGGTTTGCCCAATTGGCTGAACTGTGGCCGGCGCACACCACTTATGCTGCTCCGGTATTGCCGATGGTGCTGGCAGTGACCGGGCTTTCGGCGGTCATCTGGGGGTTCCAGTCCACCAAGATAGATGTGGCTGTGCGAACTTTCCAACAGGCGCGCGTGGTTCTGCTGGACCTTGTGTCACAAGTGGCCGGTTTGCTGGTGATGCTGGTAGTGGGTTGGCTGACCCAATCGATCTGGGCGCTGGTGTGCGCCGGGCTGGTTTCGGCGATGGCCTGGACCGTACTGAGCCATACCGCCCTGGAGGGGCCCAATAACCACCTGCGCTGGGACCGCACGGCGCTGACCGAACTGATTGTGTTTGGCCGTTGGATCCTCTTGTCGTCCATGGTCGGTGTGCTGGCCATGTACGGCGACCGTATCCTGTTTGGCGCCAGTATGTCGGCGCCACAGCTGGGTGTGTATTCGATTGCCGTACTGATCCTGGGCGCCGTGCAGACTGCACTGTTGAGAGTGGTCGGGGCCGTGGCGCTGCCCGCCTTCAGCGAAGCGGCCCGGGCCGGTGACAAAGAGCGCCTCAAGGCGCTGTATTACCGCTTCCGCCTGCTGTTCGACCTGGGCGTGCTGTTCATTGCTGGTGGCTTCCTGACCGCCAGCCCGCTACTGATCAGCTGGATGTACGACGACCGCTACCTGGAAGCCGGCCCCATGCTGGCGATTCTTTCACTGTCATTACTCACATTGCGCTATACATTGGCACATCAGGTGTGGCTTGCCCTGGGCCTGACCAAGTACCAGGCCATGGACAACATCATCCGCCTGGTCTCGCTGTGGGGGCTGCTGCCGCTGTTGCTGGCGATTGGCGGTGTAGACTTGGCAATCTGGGGGGTTGCCCTGCATACCTTGCCGACACTGGTGCTGATCGTGTACGTGAATGGCAAGCTGGATATCTTCAGCCTCAAACGTGAGCTGGTGGTGCTGCCGATGCTAGCGGTCGGGGCACTTTGCGGGGCACTGCTGACTGCCGTCTCTAACGGGTTGTAATGCGGCTGGCAGGGTAAAACTTTCAAGCGTACAGGTCACGGGATCATGGGGAAGCTCACATTTTGTTCCGCTCAGTTGGGCCGTAGAGGCTTTCTCCAGAGTTGTGTCTTGCTCGGCGTGGGTGGCGCGGTATTCGGTGCTACGGCGGCCGTCGCCAGCAAACCTGCCGAAAAGCCCGGTTTCGTGGTGATCAACGGCTGGGTGTTGCCGTCCCGTTACTTCCGGAACGAGCCAGCATGATCTACGACTACCAGCAGCAGAAGACGCTGCGCGACAACTATGATTTCTGCATCATTGGTGCTGGCCCGGCAGGCATTACGCTGGGCTTGCGCCTGGCCAGCGCTGGCTGGAGTGTCTTGCTGGCCGAAGGTGGCGGGCGAGAGTATTCAGCGCCCTCGCAAGCCTTGTATGCCTGCGCCTCCACCGGCCTGGAACTGTATGCCGAAGAAACACGCCTGCGTTACCTGGGCGGCACATCCAACCACTGGGCCGGCCGCTGCCGCCCGTTTACCCCGTCCGATTTCACCATCGCGCCCCCTGGCGGCCTGCCGGGCTGGCCCATTCCCTATTCAGAGATCGAGGGTTACCTGCCAGCGGCCATGGACATCGTCGACCTGCCACCGGGTTCGGATTTTCATGCGATGAATACCGGCCTCAATGGCGGCGATTTCGAGCCAGACCGCTTTCTGCTCAGCACACCGACACGCTTTGCGCAAAAGTACGCCACGGCACTGGAGCAGACCAAAGGGCTGGACGTGTTCATCAACTGCAACTGCGTGGACCTGGAGTTCGACAAGGCCACTGGTCACCTGGCCGCAGTGGTTCTGTCCGACTACCAACGCAATCGCCAACGCCTGGTGGCCAGGCACTTCATCCTGGCCACGGGTGCCATCGAGAACGCCCGGCAACTGCTCAACAGCCAGTCGCTGCGGGCAGCGGGTGTGGTGAGCAAGGACGGGCTGGTCGGCGGGTGTTTCATGGAGCACCTGAATATCGACCTGGGCACGTTCATCCTGAAGTCAGGGCAGGACCCGGAGCCGCGCCAGTACTACACCACCGATGCCTTCGTTGCCGAGTACAACGCGGGCAAGGGCAATGTCACGGCCGCCTTGCTGTCGGATGTTCAAACCTACGGGCGCACCGCCGAGGTCAAGTATTTTCTCGAGAACCTGGCCTGTGACATGGGGGTTGCCAGCAAGATCTCCTTTGTCGCCAAGTTCAGTTGCCCCGGTGACGGCGTGATCAGCACGATGATCGAGCAGTTTCCCAACTTGCACAGCCGTATTTCACTGCTGGACGAGCAGGACGCACTGGGCGTGGCCAAGGTCAATGTCAACTGGGCATTGAACGCCGATGACCGGCACACCATCAAGTGCATTGGCAGCGAGCTGGCCAAGCAGTTTGCCGACATGGACCTGGGCTTCGTCAAGCTCAACGAGTTCGTCTACGACACCTCGAAACCCTTGAAGATGGCGCCTCATGCCCACCATATGGGCACCACGCGCATGGCAGCTTCGCCACAATTCGGCGTTGTCGATGCCAACTGCAAGGTGTTCGGTACCGAAAACCTGTATGTCGCCGGCAGCAGTATCTTCGCCAAGGGCGGCGCCTCCAACCCGACCATGCCGCTATTGCAGTTTGCCGTGCGGCTGGCCGACCACCTCGATGCCAAGATGAGAGCGGCCAACGGCGCCGCTGCGTGATGTGTGTTGTACACGGGTTGAGTGCGCTGCGGTCAGCACCCACAAGAACGAGACCGAATGCGCCTCAAGGACAGTTCAGATTGCTTTGATCCTGGGGGACAACAACAATGGATAACAAACCGGTTGATGTCATGGTGGTCAACTTCAACACCGCGTCATTGCTGCAGCCCATGTTCGATGCGCTGCGCCTGGCAGACAGCGAAAGGCTGGCCAGTTACCTGGTAGTGGACAACGCGTCGGTCGATGATTCGGTTCAGCGCATGTCCGAGGTGTGCCCTGAAGCACTGCTGCTGAGCAACAAGAAAAACATCGGCTTTGGCCGCGCCAACAACCAGTTGCTGGCGCACCTTAAAGGCAAGTACGCCCTGTTGCTCAATACCGATGCCTTTGTGGCCGCCGACTCCCTGCAGAAAACCATCGACTATATGGACGCGCACCCGGACTGCGGTGTATTGGGTGTGCGCCTGGAAGGCCGTGATGGCGACCTGCAGCCCAGCTGCCGCTACTTCCCCACACCGCTGAACCTGTTTGTCGGGCGTACCGGGTTGGAGCGTTTATTCCCGGGCCTGAAGATGGTCGACGAAATGAGCTGGGACCATGCCTCGGTGCGCGAGTGCGACTGGCTGCCCGGCTGCTTCTACCTGGTACGCCGTGAGGTGCTCGACCAGGTGGGCCTGTTCGACCCCCGTTACTTCCTTTACTACGAGGAGGTCGACCACTGTAAACGGGTGAAGGATGCAGGCTGGAAAGTGGTGTTCTACCCGCACACCACGGTGGTGCACATTGGTGGCGAAAGCTCCAAGTCGGTGACCGAACTGGAGGCGGCCAGCCGGCAGATTTCGTCCTATCAGATCGAAAGCGAACTGCTGTATTTCCGCAAGCATCACGGGGTAGCGGGGCTCGCCCTGCACATGCTGCTGGTGACCCTGAGCGACATGGTGCTGGCACTCAAGGCGCTGTTGAAACGACGCGGCTGGGGCGCGATACAGGCCTGCTGGCGTCATTGCCGGGCGACCTGGTCACTGCTGTTCAAGACCCGGTACGCCAGCCAACCGACAAGGTAGGTGGAGCCATGTTCGAGAATATTCGTGCCGACCTGCGCGCCCACGGCGGGGACTGGGGCGCCCAGGGCTTCTGGGTATTGCTGGTGTATCGCTTTGGCCGTTGGCGCTATGGCGTGCGCCCGGCACTGCTGCGCAAGCTGTGCTCGCTTATCTACAAGGTCCTCTACAAGTTCGTGCAGATCATCACTGGCGTGGAGCTGCCGTGCGAGGCAGTGATCGGCCGCAACTTCGTTATCGACCATTTTGGCGGCATCGTCGTCAGTGGTTATGCCCGGTTCGGTGACGACTGCCGTATTCGAAATGGCGTGGTGGTGGGCCTGAAAAATGTAAGCGAGGTGGTTGCCCCGGTTTTCGGCAACAACGTGGATATCGGCACCGGGGCCAAAATACTGGGCAGCATCCGTATTGGTAACAACGTGATCATCGGCGCCAATGCCGTGGTGCTGGTGGATGTGCCAGACAACTGCCTGGCAGTCGGTGTGCCAGCCACCATCAAGGCCAGGCAACCTGCCGCAACGGCACCTGTCGAGTGAAGCCCATGGCAATAGCGATTGGAGTAGTGGTCATTGGCCGCAATGAAGGCCAGCGCCTGGAGCGCTGCCTGCGTTCGCTGGCACAAGGTGCGGACAAGGTGATGTATGTCGACTCGGGCTCCACCGACGGTTCGCTGCAGTTGGCCCGCAGCCTGGGGGTGGAGGTACTGGCGTTGGACATGCGTATCCCGTTCACCGCTGCGCGCGCCCGCAACGAAGGCTTCGCCGCCTTGCAGCGGCTGCTGCCGTCGATGCAACTGGTGCAGTTCGTCGATGGCGATTGCGAGGTGGATGCCCGTTGGCTGGGTACCGCACAGGCGTTTCTCGACCAGCACCCGCAGGTAGCGGTGGTGTGTGGGCGCCGGCGTGAGCGCTTCCCCCAGCGGTCGGTATATAACCTGCTGTGCGACCTGGAATGGGACACACCGATTGGCGAGGCCAAGGCATGTGGGGGCGATGCGCTGATGAGGGTAGAGGCCTTCGCTGCCGCAGGCGGTTTCCGCCCCGACCTGATCGCCGGCGAGGAGCCTGAGCTGTGCGTGCGCTTGCGCGCCAAGGGCTGGAAGGTTTGGCGCTTGGCCGCCGAAATGACCTTGCACGACGCCGCCATGACCCATTTCAGCCAATGGTGGCGGCGCAGCCTGCGTGCCGGCCACGCCTATGCCGAGGGGGCTTACCTGCATGGCCAGCCACCTGAGCGGCACTGGCTGCGTGAGTCGCGGCGGGCCTGGTTATGGGGCCTGGGCATACCTGTGGTAACCCTGTTGGCCTGCCTGCTGCTGGGCGGTTGGGGCCTGCTGTTGCTGTTGGTGTACCCGCTGCAGGCCGTGCGCCTGGCTCGCCGGGGTGGCAAATCGGCGCGCGAGAACTGGCTGCAGGCGCTGTTCCTGGTGCTGGGCAAGTTCCCGGAAATGCTCGGCCAGCTGAAGTTCTTGCGCCACCGCTTTGCGGCCGGCAAATCGGCCTTGATCGAGTACAAATAAGAGAGGCCCGGTTGCTTGACGATGTTTTCAGCCATTTGCAGGCAGCATTGCCAAGCAGCGATCACATCCTTGGACTACAAGGAAAACAGGGGGATGCATTTATGTTGAGTGCATCGGCAGTAGGCAGACCGCCCGTAGTCGACAGCCTGAAGTGAAGGTGGACAGGGGAGGTTGGTCATCACGCGGGTGGGGATCTGGATTCGTATGCGCATTGCTTACTTCATCAATCAGTACCCGAAGGTCAGCCACAGTTTCATCCGCCGCGAAATCCTGGCGCTGGAGCGCCAGGGTGTAGAGGTGCAGCGTATTGCCCTGCGCGGCTGGGACGCCGAGCTGCAGGACGCTGAAGACACAACGGAGCGCGGCAAGACCCGCTACGTGCTGCAAGATGGCGTCAAAGGGTTGCTGAAGCCGACGTGGCAGGTGCTGCGCGCACAGCCGGGGCGTTTCTTCCAGGCCCTGCGGCTGGCCATGCGCCTTGGCCTGCGGGCGGATCGCGCCTTACCCTATCACTTGGTCTACCTGGCCGAGGCCTGCCAAGTGCTGCTGTGGCTGCAGGCAGGCGGGGCGACACACGTGCATGCACATTTCGGCACCAACTCCACCGAAGTGGTAATGCTGGCCAACGTGCTGGGCGGGCCGGCGTACAGCTTTACCGTGCACGGGCCAGAAGAGTTCGACAAGCCGCAATTCCTGCACATGGGCGAGAAGGTGCGGCGTGCTGCCTTTGTCGCTGCGGTGAGCTCCTACGGGCGCAGCCAGCTGTTCCGCTGGGTGGCGCACGAGCACTGGGCCAAGGTGAAGGTGGTGCATTGCGGCCTGGAGCGAGGCTTTCATCAGGTGGCACCGGTCAACGTTCCGTCGGCGCCACGGCTGGTGTGCGTCGGGCGCCTGTGCGAACAAAAAGGCCAGTTGCTGTTGGTCGAGGCGGCACGCAGGCTGGCTGCCCAGTCGGTTGCCTTTGAGCTGGTACTGGCGGGCGACGGTGAGATGCGCGAGCAGATCGACGCCTTGATTGCCCGGCACGGCTTGCAGCAGCAGGTGCGCATCACCGGTTGGATCAGCAGCGCACAGGTGCGTGAGGAAATCCTCGCCGCCCGCGCACTGGTCCTGCCCAGCTTCGCCGAGGGCCTGCCGGTGGTGATCATGGAGGCCATGGCCTTGCGCCGGCCAGTGCTCACCACCTATGTGGCCGGTATCCCCGAACTGGTGCGGCCTGGCGAGAACGGCTGGTTGTTCCCCGCCGGTGCCGTGGAAGCACTGGCGGCGGCCATGGCCGACTGCCTGGCACAACCTGCCGAAGTGCTGCAGCGCATGGGGGAGGCTGCCTATCAGCGCGTGTTGCAACGGCACGATATAGACACCGAGGCGGCCAGGCTGGCCGGCTACTTCAAGGCATCCGCATGATGAGTGTACTGGGTTGGTTACTGGGCCTGCTGGCGGTTATCGCCTTGCTGCCTGCAGTTGTGTTTTTCGTGCAGGTGCTGCTGGCTTGCCTGCCGGCGCGCTCGCGGCCCATGGGCAACAGCGTGCGCCCACGGGTGGCGGTGTTGGTACCTGCGCATGATGAAGCTTCGATCATTCGGGCAACGCTGGCGACGATCGGGCCGCAGCTGCTGGAGGGCGACCGCTTGCTGGTCGTGGCGGACAACTGCACCGACGACACTGCGCGGCTGGCTCGCGAGGCCGGTGCCGAAGTGGTGGAACGCCACGATGCGCTGCTGCGCGGCAAGGGCTATGCGCTGGACTTCGGCGTGCGGTACCTGGCCCAGCAGCCGCCCGAAGTGGTGATTGTGGTGGATGCTGATTGCCAGGTGAGCGAAGGGGCGATCGAGCGCCTGGCGCGTCGCTACCGAGAAGTCGAACGCCCGGTCCAAGCGCTTTACCTGATGCGCGCACCCGCAGGTGCCGGGTTGAAAGTGCAGGTAGCCGAATTTGCCTGGCGTGTGAAAAACCTGGTGCGCCCACGTGGTTGGGCGCGGCTGGGCTTGCCTTGCCAGCTGATGGGCACAGGCATGGCGTTTGGCTGGCACGACTTGGCCTTGATCGAACTGGCCAATGGTCACCTGGTTGAAGACGTCAAGCTCGGCCTGGACCTTTGCCAGCAGGGCAAACCGCCGGTGTTCTGCCCAGAGGCCTTGGTCACCAGCCAGTTTCCTGCCAGCCAGCATGGCCTGAACAGCCAGCGTACGCGTTGGGAGCATGGCCACCTTGGCTTGATGCTGGCCGATGCGCCAAAGCGGGTACAGGCTGCGCTTGCCCAGGGCAATGGCAGCCTGCTTGCGATGACCTTGGACCTGATGGTGCCACCCCTGGCGCTGTTGGTGCTGACGTTGATAGGGCTGAACCTGGTGACGTGGTTAGCCTACCTGCTGTTCGGCCTTGTGGCTCCGGCGTGCATCGCCATCACCGCGTTGGGCATGCTGGGCCTTGCCGTTTTGCTCGCGTGGGCCCGGTTCTGTCGTGAGCTGATCCCGTTTTCGGTACTGCTGTATGCGCCTTTCTACGCGGCAAGGAAAATCCCCTTGTATCTCGGTTTCCTGATCAGGCGCCAGGTCGAATGGGTACGTTCAAAAAGGGATGATGACTGATGGGCGAGAGGGTTTGGCATACACGCTGGAAGGCCATCATCGACAAGCTCGAGGTGGTCCCTGATGACGCTGCGGCGCAGCGCCTGCTGAAACAGCTGGCCGGGACGGAAACCGTAACGGTGTTGGGTTTTGTCAATGCCCATGCCATGAACCTGGTGGTGGGAGACGCTGCTTACTGCGACGCGCTGTCGGCCGCGGACGTGCTGCTGCGCGACGGTTCCGGCATGTCGCTGCTTTATCGCCGCGTGGGGCTTGAAGCTGGTTTGAACATGAACGGCACCGACTTCATTCCCAGGCTGATGGCTGCTTACCGGGGGCGCAGGGTTGCGTTCTGGGGCACGCAGCACCCTTATCTGAGGCAGGCCGTGCAGCGCAGTGAAAGCCTGTTCGGGGTGGTGCCGGTTTCGGTTCACGATGGCTTTGCCAGTATCGATAGCTACCTGGCGCTGGCCACAGAGCAGCAACCGGAGCTGATCGTGCTGGGCATGGGTATGCCCAAGCAGGAAGCCGTGGCGGCCAGGCTGGCAGCCACGGGCAGGCCCTGCCTGATTGTGTGCGGCGGGGCGATTCTGGACTTTCTCGGTGGCAAGGTCAGCCGGGCGCCGCGCTGGCTGCGGCACTTGGGGTGTGAGTGGGCCTACCGGCTGCTGTGCGAGCCAAAACGTTTGTTCATGCGTTATGTGGTGGGTAATCCGCTGTTTCTGCTGCGCACCTTGTTTTTTGGCAAAGCGGCGGTTTCGGCCAGGCGCACCGTGTGAATCGGCCAAAAAACCCGGTGGCGACCTTTCGCGGCACACCTGCGGCAGGTGGCTGCTACAGTGATATCAATGGCTTGGGGGCTGCACGATCCTGCTTCATTGGCTTTGCATTAGCTGTTTTCAAGACTTGATGTTTGATGGAAAGGCACTTGCTACGCTCAAAATGATGAGGCCTGAAATGGTTTTCGAACCCAGAAGCAGTCGTTCCTTACTCCAAAGAAGAAGCAGCGTAAGTAACGCCATCCAGGCAGGGCTCGACGGCGTTGCTGTAACCGGAATTGCCTGGTACCTGATCTACGATCAATTTGGTTACATTACGTCTGATTACGTGATCATGCTGCTGTTGCTGATTGGCGCGCTGGCAGTCATTTACGACCATTATGCGATCTACCGTACCAACGTCGGGCTTTCCATCAAGGCATTCCGGCTATTCAAGGCGTGGTCGGCAACTTTTTGTTTCCTGGTGGTCATGGCGTTTTTGACCAAACAAAGTGAAACCTATTCTCGGCTGCTGGTCGTGCAGTTGTTCATCATTGGCTACATTGCCCAGCTGTTTCTGCACTTTGCTGTACGCGAATTGCAAAAGCGGTTTACCGCGCATGCGCGGCTGGATAATGCACTGATTATTGGCGCCGGTGACCTGGCTAACTTCTTGTATCAAAAAATCAGCAACAACCCGTGGTTCGGCGAGCGGGTGCTGGGCTGTGTGCTGATCGACCAGGCTGATGTGCCGGAGCGCGAAAATGCCGAGGGCAAGCAGCGCCTACCGGTGCTCGGGCATATTACCGACCTTGATGAGATCGTCGCCCAGCACGGTATTCGAACCGTTTACCTGGTGACACCGCTTGGCGGCTCCGCAGTCATCAATGATGTGTACTTCAAGTTGCTCGACAAATGTATTGCCGTGAACTGGGTGCCCGATATTTTCTCATTACGCCTGATCAACCACAGCGTACGGGAAATTGCCGGTATTCCGGTGCTGACCTTGTCTGAAACCCCGTTGACAGGCATGAGCCTGTTCTTGAAAAACCTCGAAGACCGGGTGTTGGCGGCGCTGATTCTGTTATTTGCATCGCCCGTGCTGCTGGCGGTTGCCCTGGCAATCAAGCTCGATAGCCGTGGGCCGGTATTCTTCCGTCAGGAGCGTGCAGGCTGGACCGGGGAGTCGTTCCGCATCTGGAAGTTCAGGAGCATGCATGTTCACCAGCCGCAAGACGGCGTGGTCAAACAGGCGCAAAAGAATGACCCGCGGCTGACCCGGGTGGGCGCTTTTATCCGCCGCACCAGCCTGGATGAACTGCCGCAGTTGTTTAACGTGCTGACCGGGGAAATGTCGCTGGTTGGCCCTCGGCCGCATGCCTTGCAACATGACACGGTGTACTCACAGGACATCGTCGACTACTTTGCCCGCCACAACATCAAACCGGGCATGACCGGTTTGGCACAAGTGCGCGGGTTCAGGGGTGAGACCAAGGATATCGAGCAGATGATCCAGCGGGTAGACTCGGACATCGAGTACATCAACAACTGGTCACTGTGGCTGGACTTCGTGATTCTGCTGCGCACCCTCAATGCGTTCACTGGCAAGCAGGCTTATTGAGGCAGTAGGCCCAGCGATGTGAGGCACTACTGGCCAGCAGCACATTTGCGTTGCTGGCCAGGATCACTGTAGCTTCCGGAAACCCCTTTCAGGAAAGCTTCCCTTGGACTCGATCACCCAAGCCGTTCTTGGCGCCGCCCTGCAAGGTACCGTGCTCGGCCGCATCCAGGGCCGCCGCTCGCTGCTTTATGGCGCTGCACTGGGCACGCTGCCTGACCTGGATGTAATCATCCGCTATGCCGACCCGGTTTCGCAGATGACCTATCACCGCGGTTTCTCCCACTCGCTGTTCGTGCTCACCGGGCTGGCCTTGCTGCTGGCCTGGCTGGTCAACAAATGCTGGCCCGGCAAAGGTTACACCTTGCCCAGGTTGTTCCTGGCGTTCTGGTTGGCGCTGGCCACGCACCCGCTGCTCGATGCTTTCACGGTCTACGGCACGCAGCTGTTCTGGCCTTTGCACACCACCCCGGAAAGCTGGGCGGCGGTGTTCATCATCGACCCGGTCTACACCCTGCCGCTGTTGGCCGCGGTGGCCTACTCGGCCATCAAAGGGCTGACTGGCAAGGCTGTACGGTTACTTACCTTGTCGCTGCTGTTCAGTACGGCTTACCTGGGCTTTGGCCTGGCTGGGCGCATGGCGGCCGAGCAGCGCTTCCAGGCGGCCCTGGACCAGCAAGGTATCGTCGCCAGTGATGTACGCGCAGTGCCAATCGCTTTCAACAGCCTGGTCTGGCGAGTGCTGGCCAAGACACCGGATGGCAATTACTACGAGGGCATCAGCAGCTGGTTCGACCGGCAAGCACCAGAAATGCAGCGTTTGCCACGTAATCTGGAGTTGGCCAAAGCGTTGGCGGGTGACCCTTTGCACCAGCGCCTGCGTTGGTTCACCAATGACTGGCTGCGCTACGACGAGGTAGGCAATGCGCTGGTGGTCAGCGACCTGCGCATGGGGATCCCGGGGAGTTACACCTTCCGCTTCAGCATGGCGCACCGCGACAACCAAGGGCACTGGGTTGTCGATGTGCCTTCGATGTGGAAAGGGGCCGGGCCAGGGTCGATGTTCAATGGCGATGACCTGGTGCTGATCTGGCGACGCATCGTCGAACAACAACCGCCTTTGCCGCTGGCCGCCTGGACCGAGCGGTACCTGGGGCCCGGCGCTGTCGAAGGCAGGCGCTGAGGGGCCATTCGGTTGTCATGCCGTGCAGGCTCGATGCACCTGCTTGTAATCTGCAGAACTACACCCATTTAAAGCGGTCTCCCTCGATTTTCAGGATCCCAGCCATGGAACCCAACCGCTTCGGCGACATCGCCGCCTTCGTCAGTGCTGCGAAGGCCGGCAGTTTCACGGCCGCTGCCGCCAGCCTGGGCCTGACACGTTCGGCGGTGGGCAAGAGCATCGCCCGCCTGGAAGCACGCATGGCCGTGCGCCTGTTAAACCGCACCACGCGCAAGCTGAGCCTGACCGACGAGGGCCTGGTAGCCTACGAGCGCTGGCGGCAGATTCTGGATGACCTGGACGAAGTGGAAAGCACCATGGCCCAGCGCCGTGGCAAGCCCACCGGCACCCTGCGCCTGACCGCACCGTTGTCGCTTGGCCAGCGCCACGTGCTGCCGATCCTGGACCAGTACCTCAAGCAATGGCCCGAACTGCGCGCTGACATTCGCTTCACCGACCGTTTCGTCGACCTGGTCGAGGAGGGCGTGGACGTCGCCGTGCGTATCGGCGCCCCCAAGGAAGATTCGCAATTGTTGACTCGCACGGTGGCCTGGCAGCAGTTCGTCACCTGTGCGTCGCCCGCGTACCTTGAGGCGCGTGGTGTACCCCAGGTGCCTGCCGACCTCTACGGGCACGACAAGATCGCCTTCCTCGCCGGCGAGAAGGCAATGCCCTGGCGCTTTCATACCGAGGCTGGGCTGCATTTGTGCGAAGACCCCGGGCGGCTGAACATCGACAGTTCCGAGGCCATGCTCGATGGCGCCCGGGCAGGCTTTGGGCTGATTCACCTGCCTACCTACATCACCGGTGACGACCTGCGCGCCGGCACCCTGGTGGAAGTGCTGCAAGCCTACCGGCCACCGGCAGACCCGATCCGCATCGTGTACCCAAGCAAGCGTCACCTGTCACCACGGGTACGTGGCTTTATCGACCTGTTGGTGGCCAGTTGGGAACCGGGCGTGCCCTGGGAATACTGATTGGGGACTGCCAGGCCCCTATGTCGGGCCTGAAGCTGGGTTTATCACTGGCTTTGCAGCAGGGAAACTGGCAGCCACTGATAATCCCTCTGGAGACCCCATGACTGCTCTGTCCGTACTGGATCTGGTGATGATCGGCGAAGGCAAGACCTTTGCTGACGCGATCGAAGAATCCCGCCAATTGGCACGCCATGTCGAGCAACAGCAATACAGCCGCTACTGGATCGCCGAGCACCACGACATGCCGGGCATCGGCTCGGCTGCCACGTCGCTGGTGATCAACGAAATTGCCAACGCCACAACGCATATCCGCGTTGGTGCCGGCGGCATCATGCTGCCCAACCATACGCCACTGGTGGTGGCCGAACAGTTCGGCACGCTCGACACCCTGCACCCGGGCCGCATCGACCTGGGCCTGGGGCGCGCGCCGGGCACCTCCGGGCCGACCGTGCGTGCCTTGCGCGGCGCTGCGCCGGAGCGCGACTTCAGCCAGGACATCGCCGAGCTGCGCGACTACCTGGCCGACAACGGTAACCGCCGGGTGCGCGGCGTACCGGGCACGCACAATGTGCCGGTATGGATCCTTGGCTCCAGCCTGTTCGGCGCCGACCTGGCGGCGAAGCTGGGTTTGCCCTATGCCTTTGCCTCGCACTTTGCCCCGCGCTACCTGTTGCAGGCCATCGCCCATTATCGGGCCAACTTCCAGCCTTCGGCGCAGTTGGCCAAACCCTATGTGATGGTGGGCATGAACCTGTTCGCGGCTAGCAGCGATGCCGAGGCGGATTACCTGGCCAGTTCCCATCGCAAGTGGATGCTGGACTTGCACGTCGGGCGCTTCGGTTTGTTACCCAAACCGCAGGAGGGCTATGTCGAGAGCCTGCCTGAGCATGAGCGGGCGGTGCTGGAACAGGTGATGGCCTGCACCGTGGCCGGTGGGCCGAAGCGGGTACGGGAAGGTTTGCGTACGCTGATCGAGCAGACCGGGGCAGATGAGCTGATGATCGATTGCCGCATTCATGACCCACTGGCGCGGCAGCGGTCGCATGCCTACGCGGCGCAGGCTCTGGCTGAACTGAGTTAACCCTCGCCGGCCTCTTCGCGGGTAAACCCGCTCCCACATGATGTCCCTGTGGGAGCGGGCGTGCCCGCGAAGGGGCCGGAACAGGCAATAGAAAAGGGAGCCCAATAAGCTCCCTTTCTGCATCAGGCCCGCTTGAGGAACGGATAATCCGTATACCCCTCAGGCCCATTGGCATAATCGAACTGCGCGCGGTGCTCATTCAACGGCGCCTGCAGCCGTAGCCGCTCTACCAGGTCCGGGTTGGCGATGTAGCTGCGCCCGAACGCCACGGCATCAATCAAACCTCGCCCGATCAGGTCTTCGCCTTTCTCGGCGGTGTAGGCACCGGCTGCAATGATCACCCCTGGATAAGCAGCGCGGATGGCCTGACGGAATTCATCACGCAGCGGCTTGCCGCCGGCCCAGTCCGGCTCGGACAGGTGCAGGTAGGCGAGGTTGCGCTTGGCCAGTTCGCGGATCAGGTACAGGCCTGCGGCTTCCTGGTCTTCTCCATTGTCCACGCCATTGAAACCACCCAGCGGGAACACGCGGATGCCCACGCGGTCGGCGCTCCAGCTGGCAATTGCTGCGTCCACCGCTTCAAGCACGATGCGTGCACGGTTCTCGACGCTGCCACCGTAGCGGTCTTCGCGCTGGTTGGCACTTGGGGTAAGGAACTGGTGCAACAAGTAACCGTGGGCGGCGTGCAGTTCGATGAAATCGAACCCGGCTTCACGGGCATTTACCGCAGCCTGGCCGAAGTCGCCAACGATGTCGGCGATTTCCGCCTCGCTGAGCGCGCGCGGTGCCGAGGTTTCGACACGCATCAGGTTGCCCTGCTCGTCACGCAAAGTGGTGCGTGCACCGGCCGGCAGTGCCGACGGTGCCACCGGGGCTTCGCCGCCAGGTTGCAGGGAGGTGTGCGACACCCGCCCGGTGTGCCACACCTGCACGGCGCTGTGGCCGCCGTCGGCGTGGATGCCCTCGTTGATGTGCTTCCAGGCAGCGATCTGCTCGGCGCTGTGGATACCTGGCGAGCCGGAATAGCCCTTGGCCTGGAAGGAGATCTGCGTGGCTTCGGTGATGATCAGCCCGGCGCTGGCACGTTGGCGGTAGTACTCGGCCATCAGTGGGGTGGGCACGTCACCCGGCTCCAGGCTGCGCAGGCGGGTGAGGGGGGCCATGAACACACGGTTGGGCAAGGTAAGCGGGCCGATTTGCAGCGGTTGCAAGAGTTTCATTGCAGCTCCAGAGGTGGAAAACCAATGGGGCGCACGATACAGAGGTGATTGGGGAAAGGGGGGACCGGGAGCCCGGCGCGGGGCTCCCCAATGGCTGTTGCTGATGCTCTGCGCCGCCTGTTCCGGCCTCTTCGCGGGCGCGCCCGCTCCCACAGGGATCCCACAATATTGCAGGCTGTGGTGATCCTGTGGGAGCGGGTTTACCCGCGAAGAGGCCGGAACAGGTTGGTGATCAGCTGCGGGCCACCCGCCCAGTCACATAATGCGCCACATCATTGAACCCCGGCGTCGACGCATGCCCTGGCGTCACTAGCGAATCGATGAACGCTTCATCCTCTACCGTGATCTTCACCGCCAGCGCACCGCCATAGGTGTCCCACTGCTCTTCGGTCCGCGGCCCGACAATCGCCGAGCTGACCAGCTGGTTGTTCAGCACCCAGGCGATCGCAAACTCGACGATGCCCACACCCTTGGCCTCCACATACGCCTGGATCTGCCTGGCAATGGCCAGCGATTCCTGGCGCCACTCCACCTCCATGATGCGTTTGTCCTGGCGGCCGGCACGGCTGCCGGCATCTGGCACCGCACCTGGTGCATACTTGCCACTGAGCACACCCCGCGCCAACGGGCTGAACGGCACCACGCCCAGGCCATGGGCGGCTGCGGCGGTGAGTTGCTCCGGCTCGGCCTGGCGGTTGACGATGTTGTACAGCGGCTGGCTTACCACCGGCTTGGGCACACCGAGGCGCTCGGCAATATGGCAGACCTCGGCAATGCGCCAGCCACGGAAGTTGGACACGCCCCAGTAGCGGATCTTGCCCTGGCGCAGCAGGTCGCCGATGGCTTGCACGGTTTCTTCCAGTGGTACCTTGTGGTCTTCGCGGTGCAGGTAGTAGATGTCCAGATAGTCCATGCCCATGCGCGTAAGCGTGGCCTCAAGGGCATTGAAAATGTGCTTGCGCGACAGCCCGCTACGGTTAGGCAAACCATCGGCCGGGCCGAAGCCAACCTTGCTGGCGACGATCCAGTCCTGGCGATGGCGCGCCACCGCTTCACCGACGATTTCTTCCGAGCGCCCAGCGTTGTACACATCGGCAGTGTCGATGAAGTTGATGCCTTGGTCCCAGGCCTTGTCGATGATGCGCAGGGCGTCCTCGGTGCTGGTCTGCTCGCCGAACATCATGCTGCCCAGGGTAAGGGCGGAAACCTGCAGGCCGCTGTGGCCGAGGGGGCGGTAGATCATGCGCGTGGGTCCTTTTCGATCGGCTGATTCAGCTGTTTTACACGCAACGAGAAGGCATTGAAAGGCTGGGTGCGACCTGCTGCCTTCCTGATAATTCTGCCAGTAGGCCAATAGCCGACATCCCTATATTGTTTGCCATGACGCTGCTTTTTTTTAAGGGAGGGCACCCATGACGAACAAGCGCAATTTTTATCTAGACGACAATCTGGCGGTGCAAGCTGGTGCCAACAAACGTCGCACTTACACCGTTTACGGGTATGGCCCAGACATGACCAGGGAGACCTTGTCAGGGTTTAACGGGCAGCTACTCGATCTGGTAACTCGAGGCTATCATCTAGGACAGGGCAGGCGATTCTACAGCCCTGCGCTGGGGAGATTTTGCAGTCCAGACCCGCTGAGCCCTTCAGGACGTGGCGGGATAAATGGTTACGCATACTGCGGCGGTGATCCTGTCAACTTCATTGACCTTTCTGGATTAAACCGACGTTGGTACAAACCTTCTCCTCCGGCCTATAGTCCACGGCGCCTTTCTGAGCAATCCAAGAGGGAGTTTGGCAGGAAAGCACTCACCCGCAGCAATAGCCTGCCAAATTCGTGGAATGACCCGGAAACACTACCTACATTCCGTGAGGCTAGCGAGGCCGCGCGTTATCTTGATAAAAGTCAGCTTGATGTTGTGCGATATGCCCAGGAAACACAACGGAACAAGGTACTACCTACTTATGCCCAAGCTACAAATCCCAAGGGGCTGGCTAAGTACCGGTTTAATGACGATTTTTCGGAGACGCGGCATTTGCAGAGCGCGCAAATTATTGATTCCGACGCTGGACAGAGTCGTCTGGACAACATGCTCAGATTAGTTACATCAGTTAAAAAAAGTACCTTGGTAAGTTTCTTGGTAGCCACAGGAAGTGTAGCAATTATTATTGTCGGGACGTATTTTGCTTCAGAGGCCATTAGAAAATGGAGCGAATGATGATGCCACGTAGCTAGCCGTCGCATACCTGATGCTGGTGCTAAATTTGCCTCGCACTGTCTGTAGCGGGGAGAAGGTTTCATCCAATCAGCTCGAGTGCTTCCCGGATGCTCATAGGGCGTTTCATGCGCTGCGACAACTCTGCCATGGCATCGGAATAACCCTTGGCGATAACGGCCTCGACCTGTTCATCCACGCATTGCAGGGCGATAAAGTCGCCTTTTTCCGGTTCACCGACGAATTCGATGCGGTTCCAGTCCCGAGCATGGCCCAGCACCTCGTAGGTGCGCCCATGCTGGAAGGTCCAGAAAAACGGCACATCGGCATAACGGCGCTGTTCGCCGAGCATGTTGGCGGCGGCGATCACCCCGTGTTGCTGGGCCAGGCGCCAGTGCTCGATGCGCACCGGGCGCCCCGAGAGTGGGAATGTGGCGATATCCCCTGCGGCCCACAGGCCGTCGGCAGCGCGCATTTCGGCATCGACACGCACCGACTTGTCGTCGGCCAGCGGCACGCACTGGATGAAAGCGGTGGCCGGCTTTACCCCGGTGCCCAGCAACACCAGCGGCGTCTGCAGCCGCTCACCGTTGGCCAACAGCACCGCTTCGACCTTGCCCTGGCCCTCGATGCGTTCGACTTCGGTGGGGCCGTGGAAGGTGACCCCTTTGCGTTCATGCAACTCGCGGATGCTGCGCCCGATACGCTCGCCCAGCTGCCTGGCCAGAGGCACTTGGTGGCGGCTGACCAGGTGCACGTGCACGCCGTACTTGCGCAACGCCGAGGCGGCCTCCAGGCCAATGAAGCTGTCGCCGACGATCACCACTGGCTGGCCGGGTTCGGCAGCGTCGAGCAATTGCGCGGCATCGTCCCGTGAGCGCAGGGTAAACACCCCAGGCAGATCGACGCCGGGGATGTCGGGGCGCAGTGCTTTACCGCCGGTGGCCAGCAGGCAGGCGTCGTAGTCGATTTGCTGGCCGTCAGCGAGGATTAGCTGGCGCTTCTGGCTGTTGAGCGTACGCACCTTGCCGTGTTTGCGCTCCAGTTGGCCCTTGCGCAGGGCGTCGGCCTTGAGCAATGCGGGAACTTCATCGGGCGGCATCTGCCCGGCGATCACGAATTTGCTCAGGGCAGTGCGGTCGTAGGCTGGCTGGCGTTCCTGATCAACCCAGACCAGCCGGCCGGCGAAGCCATGGGCCAGCAGGGTGGCGACTGCGGCACTGCCGGCGGCCCCGGCGCCGACTACCACGAAACAGCGGGCATCGCTGTGCCTTGGCGGCTCGATTGCCGGCAGAGGCTGGTCGTCGACCCACACTTCATCACCCTTAACCCAGGCCTTGTAGCGTCGCAGGTCGGCCAGGGCCGGTGGTTCACATACCGCCCCCTCGTCCACGGCGAAGGCGGCCTTGTGCCACGGGCAAACCAGCAGGCCGCCGCAGATTACGCCTTCATTGAGCGGGGCGCCTTCGTGGGGGCAGTTGCCCTGGTAGGCGTGTACCTGGTCGCCCTGGCGGATGAGGATGAGTTCTTCGCTGCCGGCCTGGACGCGCAAGGGGCGGCTTTCATCCAGTTGGGCCAGGCGGGCCACGGCGTGCTGGGTCATGAGGCTTCTCCAAAGGGGGCCTTTGGAACCATTTGACGCCTGGGCTGGGGAGGGGGGGCGTTGAGCTGACGATCGGCGGGGGCGGGAAGTTTTGTGTGGCCTGGGCGGGCCTCTTCGCGGGTAAACCCGCTCCTACAGGGGTGCCACAATGTTCAAGCTTGTTGTTGTCCTGTGGGAGCGGGTTCACCCGCGAATGGGTTCAACTGGCCCTTACAGAACTCAGCGTACCAGCCCGGGTCACGCGCAAGGCCACCAGGCTACCGACCACAATCAGCGCCGCCAGCGAGTACAGCGCGGCATCGGTAGACCCAGTCTGGTCCTTGATGAACCCGACCAGGTATGGGCTGAGGAAACCGGCCATCTGGCCCACCGAGTTGATGATCGCCAAACCGGCCACAGCGGCACCAGCACTGAGCAACGCGGTGGGCATCGGCCAGAACATCGGCAAACCGGTAAGGGCGCCCATGGTAGCGATCGACAGGCCAAGGATGGCAATAGTCGGATTGCCGGAGAAGTTCACCGCGATCAGCAGGCCAATGGCGCCCATCAGCATCGGCACTACAAGGTGCCAGCGGCGCTCGTTACGCAGGTCAGCCGAGCGGCCACAGAGGATCATGAACACACCGGCCAGCAGGTACGGAATGGCGCTGAGCCAGCCGATCAGCAGCGGGTTGTCGAAGCCCATGCCTTTGATGATCGATGGCAGCCAGAAGTTGATCGCGTACACGCCGCTCTGGATGCAGAAGTAGACAAAGCCGAAGGTCCAGATCAGCGGGTTGGTCAATACCGCGAGCACGCTGTCACCGGTGGTGTTCGGCTTGCTGGCGGCGTCGGCTTGCAGGTCGGCAGCGATCAGTTGGCGTTCGGCCGGGCTCAGCCAGGCGGCTTTCTGGTAGCCGTCACTGAGCAGGAACACCGCCAGGATACCCAGGGCAACGGTCGGCAGGCCCTGGATCAGGAACATCCACTGCCAGCCGGCCAGGCCGTGCTGGCCAGCGGCAAAGTGCTGCAGGATCCAGCCGGAGAACGGCCCACCGAGCAGGCCCGATACCGGGATGGCGGACATGAACAGGGCCATGATGCGGCCACGGCGGGCCGCCGGGAACCAGCGCGAAAGGTACAGTACCACGCCCGGGAAGAAGCCGGCTTCGGCGGCGCCAGTTAGCAGGCGCAAGGTGTAGAACTCGGTAGGGGTGGTGACGAACAGCAGGCAGGTAGAAAGGCTGCCCCAGGCGATCATCATCAGCGCAATCCAGCGTCGCGGGCCGAAGCGGTTGAGCGCCAGGTTACTTGGTAGGCCGCAGAGTACATAGCCGATGAAGAAGATGCCGGCACCAAGGCCGTACACCGTTTCGCTGAACTTCAGGGCGTCGAGCATTTGCAGCTTGGCAAAGCCGACGTTGACGCGGTCCAGGTAGTTGAACAGGTAGCAGATGAAAATGAACGGTATCAGCCGCAGGGTGATGCGCCGGTACAGCGCGTTGCGGGTGGTGTCCGTGCCTTGGTCAGGGGCGGGGCTGTGTGCCATGATCGGGTTCTCTGTTGTTATGGTTGTCGCCGCGTCGCCTGTTCCGGCGCTCGCCCTGACGAGTCTCGGGGACTGCGGCGTGCCTGTCTTTGTGCTTTTGCACAGCACTTGGCCCGGGCTGCTGTGCCCGGGCCCAAAAAGCCTGACACCTATTGGGATTACGCAATGTTCGAACTCGACCATGACCTGGCACAGGATATCGTTGACCGGGCAATGGCCATTTTGCCGTGCAACGTCAATGTCATGGACAGCCAGGGCTTGATCCTGGGCAGTGGCGAGCCGGAGCGCATCAACACCCGTCACGAAGGTGCGCAGCTGGTATTGGCCAACGGCCGCATCGTCGAGCTGGACGTGGAAGCGGCCAAATGCCTGAAGGGCGTGCAGCCTGGGGTGAACCTGCCACTGATGCTCGATGGCCGGCTGATGGGCGTGCTTGGCCTGACTGGCGACCCCCAGCAGGTGCGCACCTATGGCGAGCTGGTACGCATGACCGCCGAAATGTTGTTGGCCCAGCGCCATTTGCAGGCCGACCAGCAATGGCGACGGCAGCGCTGTGACGACCTGCTGGCCCTGCTGCTGGGCGGCAGCGGTGACTCCCCCCGGTTGCTCGACGAAGCCCGGCAACTGGGCCTGAAGCCTCAGCTACCGCGTGTGCCGTGCCTGTTTGAGCTGGCTTCCGGGCCACCCGCCGAGGCGCTTGCAGCTTGGTTGATGAGCCGTTACCCAGACAGCTGGTGCGTCAGCCCGGCCCGCCAGTCGTTGTTGTGGTGCCGCCCGGCGGGCGTTGCCCTGGACGAACCACGCCTGCTGGAACGCCTGCAACGCCATGGCTGGGAAGTGGAGCGGCTGGCCCTGGGCAGCCCCGCGCAAAGCCTGGAGCAATTGCGCCGGGGTTATCGCCGGGTGCGTGACTTGCTGGCCTACGGGCGTGAGGTGCTGCCCGCCGAGCGCTTGCTCAGCCTGCAGCGTTACCGGCTGCCGGCGCTGTTGTGGCGGCATCGCAACGATGATGCGCTGGATGAGCTGCTGGGGCCGTTGCAGCGCATTCGTGCCAAGGACAGCAGCGGCCAGTTGCTCGCCACCCTGCGTGCGTGGTGCGCCCATGACGGCCAGAGCCAGGCCTGTGCCGACGCCTTGGGCATCCACCGCAACAGCCTGCGCTACCGCCTGGAGCGGATTGCCGAGTTGGGCGAAGTCGACCCGCAGCGCATGGAAGGCATGCTTAGCTTGTACCTGGGGTTGCAGCTGTTGCCCGCTGGTTGAACGGTTCACCTGCACCGGCCCTATCGCCGACAACAGGTGAAAGGCATCTGCCCAAACAACCCGGCCAGCGATTTGTGCATTTGACCGAGGCCACCTTGGCGAACAACTGTCAGCATGCCGCTCATCAGGACAGGAGAATCCCCATGAAGATCGTCATTGCCCCCGACTCGTTCAAGGACAGCCTCGACGCTGCCGGTGTCGCCCGCGCTATCGCTGCAGGCCTGGGCGATGCGTGGCCAGACGCCGAGCTGGTCGAGTGCCCGATGGCCGATGGTGGCGAAGGCACCATGGAGGCGATCCTGGCCGCCAGCCACGGCGAACTGCGCCGCCAGGCCGTGCGCGGGCCGCTGGGGCAAAGCGTCGAGGCTGGCTGGGGCTGGTTGCCAAAAAGCCGCACGGCAATCATCGAAATGGCCCAGGCCAGCGGCCTGCAGCTGGTGCCGACCGGCCAGCGCGATGCCTGCCGCAGCAGCACCTGGGGCACCGGCGAGCTGATTGCCGCTGCCCTGGCCGCTGGCGCACAACGGGTAGTGCTGGCCATCGGTGGCAGCGCTACCAACGACGCCGGCAGCGGCATGTTGCGCGCACTGGGCCTGCGCCTGCTGGATGCATCCGGGCAAGCGCTGGAAGAGGGCGGCCTGGCCCTGGCCAAGCTGGCCCGTATCGACGCCAGCGACCTTGACCCACGCCTGGCCGAGGTGCAATTCGAAGTCGCCGCAGACGTCGACAACCCGCTGTGCGGGGCCAACGGTGCGTCGGCGATCTTCGGCCCGCAGAAGGGTGCCAACCCGCAGCAGGTGCAGGCGCTGGACCAGGCGCTGGGGCATTTTGCCGACCACTGTGCACAGCTGCTGGGTGAGGATGTACGCGACTACCCGGGCTGTGGCGCAGCGGGTGGCATGGGCTTCGCAGCCCGGGCGTTCATGGGCGCACAGTTCCGCCCGGGGGTAGAGGTAGTGGCCGAACTTGCCGGCCTTGATGCCCTGGTGCAGGGCGCAGACCTGGTGGTAACCGGCGAGGGGCGTTTCGATGCCCAGACCTTGCGCGGCAAGACGCCGATGGGCGTGGCCCGGGTTGCCAAGCGCCATGGGGTGCCGGTGGTGGTACTGGCCGGGACCTTGGGTGAGGGTTACCAGCAGTTGTATGCCCATGGGGTCGATGCCGCTTTCGCGCTGGCGAGCGGGCCGATGAGCCTGGAGCAGGCGTGTGCTAATGCCGCTGAACTGCTGCAGGCGCGGGCTTGTGATATCGGGCGCCTGTGGCGCTGCGCAAAGCGAACTTGATCAGGCTCCAAAAGCCTGTGCTGAACCCGCTCCTACAGTGTTTCTAGTGGCCTGTGATGTCTTGGTTATCGAACATGGCAATGAAGTTGGCCAGCGCTGGCGATGCATTCTGGGCGCTCCATTTCATGTACAGGCCCAGGCCAGGTGAGGGTTGCTCGCCTATCGGCCGGATCGAACAGAAGTGCACCCGTTCGCGCGGGGTGGACTCGGCGAACGATGCCGGCACCAGGGCCACGCCAAAACCACAGGCCACCAGGCCAAGCAAGGTATGGATCTGCGCAGCCTCTTGCACCACCTTGGGGTAGAAACCCGCCGCTTCGCACAGTGCCACCAACTGCGCATGGTAGCCGCCGCCCAAAGCTTGCGGGGTGAACACAAAATCTTCGTTGGCAAACTCGCGCAGGTCTACCTCGCCTGGCTGTGCCTTCGGGTGGCTGGCGGGCAGGGCCATGACGATCTGCTCGTCTAGCAGCAGCCGTGACGCCAGGGTGCCTGCCGGCAGCGGCAACCTGCGCATGAAGCCGATATCTGCTTCACCGGCCAACAGCGCCTTGGCCTGCGAGGCCGACGGCATCTCGCGGATGGTCAACTGCACGTCCGGGTAGTTTTCGCGAAAGCGCCGCAAGCTGTTCAGCAGTGAGTCGTAGTAGGCAATGGAAATGGCGGTGATGGTCAGCTTGCCGCTGATACCGACAGACACGTTGCGGGCATACTCGATGCCCTGTTCCAACTCGGCCAGCGTGCGGTGAGCAGTGTCGAGGAAGGCCGCGCCAGCTGCCGTCAAACGGACCCCGCGCTTGTTGCGCAGCAGCAGGCTGAAGCCGAGTTTGTCTTCGAGGCGGCTGATGGCCTGGCTCAGTGGCGGTTGCGCCATGTGCAGGCGCTCGGCAGCCTTGTGGAAGTGCAGTTCTTCGGCAACGGCAATGAACTGCCTGAGCAGGCGTGTCTCGATCATCCAGCATTCCTTCTGCGCGCTGACACGGCAGTGATATCCATGAGATATCAAAGTTGCATGCTTTTAATATTAAGTCATTGATTTTTTAACTGTTATCGTAAAAAAGGAAAAGCGAAGGCAGCCAGAAATGCCCGTAACAAGGAATGCAACAACGTGCCAGTCAAAGTCGCCAACACACGCGCCGACCTGGGCGAAAGCCTGGTCTGGGATGAGCGCACCGGCGCGCTGTACTTCGTCGATATTTCTGGCGGGCGCATCAACTGCTTGACGCCTGAGGGCGAAGTGGAAAGCCTGTACGAGTCCGCCGCGCGCATCGGCGCCCTGGCGTTGACTGACCAGGGCAACCTGATTTTTACCGAGGATGCCAGTGTGGCCATCTTCGACATGCTGCCGCGCAGGGTGCGCCAGCATTCGGCGTCGGTTCATTACCGGCCCACCTACCGCTTCAACGACGGTGCCTGCGACCCGCAGGGGCGTTTCGTCACTGGGCTGATGGATGAGGAAGCCAGTGGCAACACCGGGGCGCTGTTCCGCTTTGACGGGCAATTGAGCGACCAGGTCATCCATGACGACATGGCCCTGCCCACTGGCCTGGCCTGGTCGCAAGACGGCCACACGGTGTACTTCGTCGACTCGGCCGCGCGCGCCATCTACCGCGCCGAATACCTGACCGAAGGCCGGCTGGGCGCGGTCTCGCTGTTTGCCGAAACACCCGCCGAGCTGGGCCGGCCAGACGGCATTGCCCTGGACCGCGAGGGTGGGCTGTGGGTGTGCCAGTTCAATGGTAGCTGCCTGTTGCGCTATGACCGCAACGGCCACCTGACCGACCAGGTGCTGATGCCGGTACCACGCCCCACCAGTTGCTGCTTTGGCGGGGCCGGGATGAATACCTTGTACATCAGCACCGCGCGGTTCGGCATGAGTGCCTCAGACCTGCACCATTACCCGGATGCCGGTGACCTGTATGCCATCCGCCCGGAAGTTGGCGGCATCGCCCGGCACTGCTTCAAGGAATGAGGTGATGGACCTGGCTGGCCGGTAACACGGCCAGCTCGCCAAAGCGTTGCGCCGAGTCGATGTAGCGCAATGCCGACTTGGCGTCTTTCCAGCCCACGTAGCTCATCAACGACTTCAATTCCCAACCGTTGGCCGTGGCCCAGGTGGCGAAGCCGCGCCGCAGTGAGTGGCCGGTATACAGCGCCGCTGGTACCCCGGCACGTTCCAGCATGCGCCGCAACAGGCCGATCAGGCTGTTGCTGTTGAGTGGTGTATCGCTGAGGTTGCCCCAACGGTCTAGCTTGCGGAATACCGGGCCGTGGGCAATGCCGGCGACTTCCAGCCATTGCAGGTAAGCCGTGACCGGGCACAGCGCCTTGAGGGCAGGGGTGCGGTGCTGCACGCCGAGGGCTTCGCGGTCGCCCTTGCTGCGCGGCAGGAACAGGGTTATGCCGACACCGGCCTCGGCCTGGATGTGCTCGATGCGCAGGCGGGCCAGTTCATCACCGCGAAAACCACGCCAGAAGCCCAACAGCAGCAATGCCGCGTCGCGGCGTGCCCGGCGCAGGGCAGCCAGGTCATGCTGTTCACGCGCCTGGCGGGCCTCTTCTTCGAAGCATTCCACGGCGGTTTGCAAGTGCTGCAGCAACAGTGGGGCTGCCTGTTTGGGCGGTGTCGGGTGCAGGGTGCGGATACCGCGTAGTACCTGGCGCACCAGCGGCGCCTTGGTCGGGTCGGGGAAGCCTTGGGCGATGTGCCATTGGCTGAGCGCGGCCAGGCGTTGGCGCAGGGTACTGACCGCATGCTGGTCGGCGTGGTCGGCCAGGTAACGGGCGATACTCTCGGCCGTGGCCGGGAGAAAGCCGCCCCAGTGGGTTTCGAAATGCTCGATGGCGGCCTGGTAGCTGCGCCGGGTGTTGTCACGGGTGGCGGCGCGGAGATAGCGCTCGATGTCGGTCATGGTGCGGGTGTCGGCGGGTGATGGGTACACGATAAACGGAAATGGTTTGTCTGTCCCGGTTGTGATGCTTTCGTGATAGTTGGGGGCGCTTTGCGCCCCTTTCGCGACGCAAGGCCGCTCCCACAGGATTGCGCTGCCTGTGGACCCAGTGAAACCTGTGGGAGCGGCCTTGCGTCGCGAAAGGGCTGCAAAGCAGCCCCAGAATTTGAATTGCTCAGCGCGGTACCGCCGCATCCATCATTTGCTGCAGCGGCGCATATTCGGCCTGGCTGACTGGCGCCAACCCACTGTTATCGGGATTACCGCCAGGCGCAGGCTACGTGGCGTGCAGTCAGCCAGCGCGGTATTGATCAACAGGTTGGCAAGCACCAGCCCGGCCAGGGCCTTCAGTACACGCATGCCTTGTCCTCGATGCCGTTGAAGGGCGGGTATTCGCGTAACTGCGCTGGCGACAGCGGGCGGCTGAAGTGGTAGCCCTGGGCGATATCGCAGCCCGCGAGCTTCAGGCATACCACCTGTTCGCGGGTTTCCACGCCTTCGGCCACCACCTCCAGGCCCAGGCGTTTGGCGAGGATGATGGTGGAGGACACGATCGGGCTGTCGTCGTGGCTGTTGGACAGCGGCGCAATCAGCGAGCGGTCGATCTTCAGTTTGCTCAGCGGCAGCGAGTGCAAGTGGGCGAAGCCAGCGTAACCACGGCCGAAGTCGTCCAGGCTGATGCCCAGGCCGGCGCCGCGCAGGGTGTGCAGGTGCGCCACTGCCGTGCCTTCCGGGTCGAGGATGGTGGTTTCGGTGATTTCCAGCTCCAACCGCTGCGGGGCGATCCCATGTTGCTGCAATTTGCCCAGCAGCCTTGCAGCGAAGTCGGCCTGGCGTAGTTGCAAGGCGGATACATTGACTGCCAGCCGCACCTCCAGGCCTTGGGCATGCCAAGCCCTCAAGGCTTCACAGGCCAGGCGCAGTACCTCCCAGCCCAGCTCGACAATGAAACCACTGCGCTCGGCCAGGTCAATGAAGCGGTCTGGGTAAAGCAGGCCGAATTCGGGGTGGTCCCAACGCACCAACGCTTCGTAGCCCAGCACCTGCTGGGTGTCGAGCCGTATCTGCGGCTGGTAGTGCAGCACAAACTGGCGTTCGGCAAGGGCACTGCCAAAGGCCTGTTCAAGGGTGAAGGCCTGGATGTCGGCCAGGTTCAGCGACGGGTCGAAGAAACGGTACTGTGCCCGCCCGGCTTGCTTGGCCGAATACATCGCGGCATCGGCACGGCGGATCAGGCTGTCGATATCCTGGCCATCACGCGGGCAGATGCTCACGCCTACGCTGGGGCTGGTGTTGACCTCCTGGCCATCCAGGGCGTAAGTGGCCGAGAGCTTCTGCACCAGTTCACGAACCCAGGTATTGATCTGTTCTTCGCTGCGCTCGCCAGCCAACAGCACCACGAACTCGTCGCCGCCAAAGCGCGAAGCTTCGTCGCCGGGCTCCAGCAGGCGCTGGATGCGGCCGGCCACGGCCTGCAGCAGCAGGTCGCCGATCTTGTGCCCGAGCGAATCGTTGATCGACTTGAAACGGTCCATGTCGATGAACAGGATCGCCATCAGCCGGCGCTTGCCACGTTGCCGGGTCAGTGCCAGGCCAGCCACCTCGACGAACTGGCGGCGGTTGTGCAGCCCACTGAGGTGGTCGGTGGCGGCGGCATGGCTGCTGCGCCGGTGTTCATCCTCGAGGCGGCCGATAAGCTGCTGGTTGACCTGCTGGGCATGTTCCAGTGCGGCGAAGGCCTCCTGGCGCTTGCGCAACAGGCGCAAGGTCCACAGCAGGCTGGCGAGAATCATCAGGGTCATGCTCAGGTTCAGCCAGAACTGCCGGGAATAGGCCAACGCCGAGGGTGCGAGGATTTCATCCTGGCGCTGGCTGACCACCACGCTGAAGCCCCGCTCAGGCACGCGCCGGTACAAGCTCTGGTACGCATCACCGGCCGCATACTGGGTCAGCATGCCCGCTTCAATGCCGGCATCTGGCAGCTCGGGTTGCAGCGCGTCACCGGCCACCACCACGCCGCTGGTGTCGATACGCAGCCGCTCCAGGCCGTCATCCTGCAGCAGGCGCACCAGCCCACTGCTGCCCAGGTCGATATGCTGGAACAGCACCGCCAGGTAACCGATGTCCAGCTGCACCACCAGGATGTTGTCGATTTCACGGCCGGGCAGGTCGGTCAGCGGCAGCAGGAAAGGCAGGCGCCAGTTGGGCAGGGTGGCCGGCTGGCCGGGCGGTTGCACGCTGGGCAAAAAGGGTTTGAAACCATAGCGGGCAACATGCCGCTGCAACTGGCGCAACCAGTCTTCGGGCAGTGCGGCGGCCTCATCGGCATGGCTGGCCGACAATAGCCTGCCTTGCCGGTCGTACAGGCTCATGCGTTTGAACACCGGGTCTTCGGCAAGGATACGCGCCAGGCTGAAGTGGCCCTGGCGCAGTACCTTCATGTCGTCCTGGGTGACCCGGCCCACAGCCTGGGCGCGGTCGACCAGCTGGCGCAGGCTTTCGCCGACGATACTGGCCAGGTTCAGGTGCTCGGCAGCCTTGGCCGACAGCGCGTTCTGGCGGGCGGCGGCTTTCTGCGAAACGTGCAGCCCCCAGAGAAAGGCCAGGGTGGCTGCACACAGCATCAGTATCAGCAGCCGCAGAAGGCTGGCGGATGAAAGCGAACGGCGAATCACTGCTGATAGTTCCCGACCCTGGGTGATGGTCGAAAAATACGACAGTAAGATGACAGCCTAATGACTGATGGCCATGTGCCTTTAAGGTTTCCCCCTATCTGCCACGGGTGATTGCAGGCGTGCGGTCTCCTCCTCGATGTAGCTCATCAACGCGCTGACCTCGGCGTCGCCCAGGCGCATGTTGGGCATGGCCAGCCGGTTGTACTGTTCATACAGCAGCATGGCCAAGGGGTCTTTCTGGGCCAGCATCGCGTCGGGTTCCTTCAGCCAGCGGGCCAGCCAGTTGGCGTCACGCTGACGGGTCACGCCCAGCAAGTCCGGGCCGATACCGGGTTGCCCTGGCTCGGCATTGCCCAGGGTGTGGCAGGACGAGCAGCGGGTGCGGAAGATCTGTTCGCCACTGCTGGGCGGACGCACCTCGGGGGCCTTGGCATAGTCGTTGGCCATGGCGCTGGCTTGCTTCCAGTTGTGCAGGCTGTTGCCCAGGCGGTCGGCGAGGATATAGGGGCTTTCGAAGGGCGAGGCCTTCATCCAGCGGCCGGTGGCCTGGTTGCCGATGATCAGGCTCAGGTTGTGGTCCTTGGAGCGGCCGTTTTCCAGGCCGTCGATCCACAGCCCCAGGCTACGGCGCAATTGCTCGATGTCGGCAGGTTCGCCGGTGAGCAGTGTCCAGCCTGGGCCGATGCCGAACTTTTCGGCGTAGCGCTTGAGGGTGGTAGGGGTGTCGTTGTAGGGGTCGATGCTGATTGAGTAGAGGAAGATGTCCTTGCCGACCCTGTCGCCGAGTATTTTCTGTACCTGGCGCAGGCGGGCGGTTTCCACCGGGCAGGAGTCGGTACAGCCGGTGAAGATGAAGTTGATGGCGACCACCTTGTCCTTGATCAGGTCGTCGAAGAAATGCACTGTTTCGCCGTCCTGGGTGAGCAGGGGGATGTTGGGGAAGTAGTTGGAACCCCAGGGGGTTGCCGCTTCTTCGGCCACCGGTTGTTTTGGCTGCAGCGGCCAGAACGGGACGCTGGCGGCGAACAGCGCGAGTACCAGCAGGAAACGCCATGAGCCGGGCATGATGTGGTCCTCGTCAATTATTGCGACGCGGTGTATGGCACCGGCTTTGCCGGTGTTCGCGGGTGAACCCGCTCCTACAGGGATTGCGCAGTGGCTGCTACTGTGAAAACCCTGTGGGAGCTGGCTTGCCGGCGATGGGCCGCAGAGCGGCCCCCGCTTTTGGTTACTTGATGCTGATTGGCACTGTCACGCTCTGCCCCAGTGTCGACTTCACGGTCACCGTTGCCGGTGTGGCCGGGCCGTTGCCGGTGGTGGTGGTCGACAACCGCCAGCGGGCGCCGCTGGTGGCGGCGGTCAGCGTGGCATTGCCCAGGTTCAGCGGGCCACTGGTGGTTGCGGCCGTCACACTGATGCTGTTGCCGGTGGCCACCGAGGTGGTACCGGACAGGTCCCAGGTGTAGCGGTTGCCACTGCGTACCTGCACCACGGCACTGGTGACCTGGATCTGGTCGACCGCTGCCGCCGGGCTCACTGCAATGCTGACCGTGGCCGGGGTAACCGATTCGGCACCTTTGGCATCACGCGCCGTGTAGCTGAAGCTGGCGGTGTACGCTGTGTCGACCGTGGCCGGTGGGGTGAAGGTCACCGTGGTGCCGTCGGTGCTGACAGTACCCTTGCCAGAGTCCGGCTGGTTGAGGCCAGTGACGGTCAGCGGTACGTTGCCATCCGGGTCGGTGTCGTTGGCCAGCACGTTCAGGGTGATCGGCTTGCCAGCGGTGGTTGCCGCACTGTCGTTTGCCGCGACCGGTGGCTTGTTGGCTGGGTCCTCATTGCCACCCTGGCCTTTGGTGCGGAAGGTCGGCAGGCCTACCGATGCCATGTATTCCACGCCATCCCAACCCGGCAGCGGGGTCGGCATCACCTGGAACTGCCCAGGGTGTTCAATGTCCCAGCGCAGCAGCATCGACGAGTCCTCATGCTGGGTGTTGTGGCAGTGCTCCATGTAAGTACCGGCAAACTCGCGGAAGCGGATGGCCATTTCCACTTCTTCCGACGAATCAGCGTCTGGCCCGATGCGGTATACGTCCTTGCGTGCCCATTTTTCCCACTCTGGCGGTGCCTTGCCATCGCGGCTGAGGATCACGCCTTCTTCGAAGTGCACGTGTACCGGGTGGCTCCAGCCGTTACCGCCGTTGACGATTTTCCACACTTCCATCGTACCGTCGCCACTGAAGCCACCGTCGGTGGACTGGTTGGCCAGTTGCGGTGCTGCGCTGATGCGCCGTGGGTCCATGCTGTAGCCAAAGCCGCCGTCGGTCTTGATGGTCCATGGGGTGGTGTCGGTACCATCGGAGCGACCAAAGATGAACTCGCGGTGGCGGGCATCCTTGATCTTGGCCTGGTCAGCCGCCGAGTTGCGGTCAATCGGCAGCGGGATCATCTTCAGGCCTTCAGCCTTGCCCGGCTTGGCCGGCTCGTAGGCGACCGGGTCCATGCTCAGGTCCTGGCCGCTGTAAGGCTGTACTACCAACTGCAGGAACTTGCCGATTGCCGGGTCGCCTTTGTCCCACTGCGGGCCCTTGCTGGTTTGCTTGATCACTGCCTTGTATTTTTCCGACAGCACATCGGCCAGCGAGATGGCACCTTCCGGGCCCTTGCCGGTCTGGTGCTCCATCAGGTTGACGAAGTACAGCTTGTCGCCGACCTTGATGCCGTTCTTGGCGAAGTTGATGATGATGTCGTAGCGCTCGGCGATGCCTTGCAGCGGCAGGATACCGTTGTTGTCCTGCAGGTTGCCGTCGCCGTTGAGGTCCATGGTGCCGTCGAACGGCACGGCGTGTTCCATGATGTTCCCGTCGTTGGCGATCATGTGGAACGGCACCCGCGCATACGACACGTTGGAGCCGGACGGCCCTTTGAACTCACCACTGGTACCGGCAATTTCACGCACTACGGCAAACTTGAAGTAGCGCGACACCGAGCCATTGAGGATACGGAAGCGGTAGGCGCGTGCGCGCACTTTGAGCTTGGGCTGGTACTGCCAGTTGACCAGGATCTGGTCACCGAGGAAGCCGTCGGTGTTGAAAGGGTTGAACCACAGCTGGCCGTTGGCATCCCAGGCCTTGTCGGCGATCACCAGGTTGACGTCGTAGTCACGGTTCCCCCACGGCATGGCCGAGCCACTGGGGAAGCGCAGGTTGACGTTATCCTGCAAGGCTTCGTTGCCCCGGTCGATGGCACTGTAGTAGTTCATCATCACGGCGTTGCCTTTGTAGACGTTCTGCGCCGTGAAATCCATCATATGGTCGTGGAACCAGTGGGTACTCATGGTTTCACGCCAGTCACCGCGAATCTTGATGCTGCCGTTCTGGCAGGTTTTCAGGCCGGGGGTGGCGTCGTTGACGAACAAGGTTTCCCCTGGCGAGCAGGGGAAGGCCGCACGCGGGTCCTGGGCACGGGTGTTGATGGTGTCGTAGCCGGCCAACTGCACCGGCCAGCGATAGTCATAGTACTGGCCGGGGAAGAAGTAGGCGTTGGCAAAGCCGTCGCTCTCGGCCGGGGAGTGGCCGTTGTGCTCGTGGGTGGAAATGGTGTGCAGGCCAAAGCCGCCGTTGGCCGAAGGGTCGATTGGCAGCGCGTTGTAATGGCGCATCAAAATGGGTTGGCCATAACGCACCATCAGCAGCTTGGGCGGGAAGGTTCCGTCAAAAGTCCACAGCGACTTATGGTTTTGCAGCGGGAAGTTCGGGTGGAAGCGGGTATCGATGCCCTTGGTGGTGCCCAACGTGGTCGGGATGTCGGACGTCTGGTAGTACAGCCCGCCCGGTGCGAACTCACCGACCGCATAGTTATGCATCTGTTTGCGGTCACGCAGCCCCTGGTTGATGCGCGCACCGGCCTGTGCGGTCTTGAACCCGGCTTGGGGATAAAACTCGTTCCAGCGCTGGTGCGACCAGCCTTTTCCTGGTGGCCGGCCTTCAGCTGGCGAACCGACCGGGTGGCGGTTGAGGAACATCTCGATCTGCGCCTTCCATGGGTTGCGATCCAGCACGTTGGCGTACTGGGTCGGGAACGGGTACAGGCCCGGTTGCTTGAGGAAGGCTTCCAGCGCGGTGCCGCTTGGGCCGCTGCGGGCCACCACGTTGGGGTCTTGTGCGGGGGCTGCGCCCAGCGTGGGCACCGGGAAGGTCAGGTCTGGCGGCGGCAATGTAGGGTCAAGTTTTTCTGGCCCGAATTCTTCGAACAGCAGCAGTTGTTGAGTGAAGGGTTGTGCGCCGAACAACGGGCTGGGCTTGCCATTGGTGGGGTATTTGTCGGAGGTCTGCAGCGCCGGCGGCAATACGTTGTCGGTGCGTACCGTGTTGCGGTCGCCATATACACCGTCAGTCAGCTCCAGCGCGCCTTCGTTGGCCTCTGGCAGGGTAGAGAGGTTGAGCAGCGCCTGGGTCGGGTCGGCCGGCTGGTCGGTATAGGCCGATGGGTCGGTTGGCGGTGGCATGCTGTTGTCGTCGAGGGGGGCGGCCATGGCAGTGATCAGCCCAAGGCTGAGCATCAGCGCAGTGACGGAAGACAGCTGGAAAGCATGCCTTGCTGGGTGGATCACGGCAGGTGTTTTCATTGACTGATGCCTCGCTTGCGGCTGTATGGCTTTCGGCCATCAATGGCGTTTTGCCCGGTAAATGGCCCGGAGCAACCGCTGTGCCAACAGATATTTCTGTAATGCTTTGTTAAACAAATCCTTGCAGCGCTTGGGGTGCGCTAAATAACGGGGCGTCAAAAATGGGTATAAGTCCCCACTAGCGGGTCACCCAATACCCAGGGTTTGGGTGGTTTGGGTAGTGACAGCACTGGCGCGCTGGGGTATACCTGAGCGCCACCAAGGGGAGCCCGGCAACGGGCTGAGAAACCGCTGGATGCAGCAGCGCGGTGACCCTTCGAACCTGATCCGGATCATGCCGGCGAAGGGATGGGGACTTGAAACCTGCCTTTTTGCCGGCCTCACTGCGAGGCCAGTCCATGCCACCTTCCACGGTCTCGCTGTCACCCCCATCAAGGACAGCAACATGACCGAACGTTTCAGCCAGTCCCTGCGCCGCATCAGCGAGCCGACCTGGTCGGCGGCCGTTGGCCACCGCTTCGTGACCCAACTGTGTGACGGCAGCCTGCCGGACCCGATCATGGTCAATTACCTGGTACAGGATCACCGCTTCCTCGACAGCTTCCTGACCCTGCTGGGCGCGGCCATCGCTACCGCCGACACCTTTGAGGCGCGCCTGCGCTTCGGCCGCTTTGCCGGGATGATCTCCAGCGACGAGAACACTTACTTCCTGCGCGCCTTCGAAGCCCTGGGCGTAAGCCCGGCACAACGCAGCGAACCGGCCGACACCGCGCCAACCGCAGGTTTCAAGGCCATCATGCGCGAAGCGGCGGCGACCCGTTCCTACGCGGCGGCACTTGCGGTGCTCAACGTTGCCGAAGGCCTGTACCTGGACTGGGCGCTGAAGGCGCCAAAACCGATGCCTGACAACTTCGTCCATGCCGAGTGGATCACCCTGCACGACAACCCGGCGTTCCAGGACTTTGTCGCCTTCCTGCAGGCCGAGCTGGACCGCGTCGGCCCGCAGCAAGCTGCGCTGGCGGGCGACTTCTACCAGCGCACCGTGGCGCTGGAGTTGGCCTTCTTCGACGCTGTGTACCCGGAGGAAAAATGAGCATGGATATCTTCGACCGCCTCAAGGCGGCAGCCGCACCGCAGTGGAACAGCTATGTGGACCACGACTTCGTGCGTCAGATGGGCGAAGGCACGCTGAGCGAAGAAGCATTTCGGACTTACCTGGTGCAGGATTACCTGTTCCTGATCCAGTTCGCCCGCGCCTGGGCGCTGGCTGCCTACAAGAGCCGTCGTCCGGCCGATATCCGTGCCGCGCAGGCCGGCTTGGCGGCGATTCTGGATGAAACCGAGCTGCACCTGCGCCTGTGCGCGCGCTGGGGGCTGACCCAGGCCGATATCGAGGCAGCGCCAGAGCACCAGGCCACGGTGGCCTATACCCGCTACGTGCTGGACTGCGGCGCCGCCGGCGACCTGCTAGAGCTGCACGTGGCACTGGCGCCCTGCGTGATCGGCTATGCCGAAATCGGCCAGACCTTGGCTGAGCGCATTGGCGATTTGAGCAACCACCCGTACCGCGAGTGGATTGGCGAGTATGCCGGGGAAGGCTACCAAGGGGTGGCAGCGGCAGCGCGCAAGCACCTGGATGAGCTGGCGGCGCGGAGCATGACCGAGCAGCGCTTCGCTGAATTGGTGGGGATTTTCGGCCAGGCGTCCAGCCTGGAGGCTGATTTCTGGCAGATGGGCCTGGCTTCGAGTTGACGCTGTACCTGTGGGCGCGGGCTTGCCCGCGAAGCAGGCGACGCGGAATATGGGGTCGCTCCTACAATTGCGTATGAGCGAAGTCCATGGCAAGGAGCAACAATATGCACATCCTCAACGCACGCCTGCGCGGCAAGCCTGGCTTGTTCCGCATCGAACTGAACGGCGAGCGCATCGCCGCCATCGTGCCGCAGGCCGAAGTGCTGGCGCCCGGTGCTGCCGACGACCTGGATGCCGGACAAAACCTGGTGGTAGCGCCTTTTGTCGAACCGCACATTCACCTGGACGCCACGCTGACCGCTGGTGAACCGAAGTGGAACATGAGCGGTACCCTGTTCGAAGGTATCGAGCGCTGGGCCGAGCGCAAGGAAATCACCACCCACGACGACATCAAGACCCGCGCGAAAAAAACCATCGGCATGTTGGTGGATCACGGTATCCAGCATGTGCGTACGCATGTCGATGTAACCGACCCGAAACTCACCGCGCTAAAGGCCATGGTCGAGGTACGTGACGAAGTGCGCGAACTGGTCGACCTGCAGATCGTTGCCTTCCCCCAGGAGGGTATCGAGTCTTACGCCAATGGCCGGGCGCTGATGACCGAAGCAGTGGCCATCGGCGCCGATGTGGTCGGCGGTATTCCGCATTTCGAGAACACCCGCGACCAGGGTGTGTCGTCGGTGAAGTTCCTGATGGACCTGGCCGAGCGTACCGGCTGCCTGGTGGACGTGCATTGCGACGAAACCGACGACCCGCAGTCGCGCTTCCTTGAAGTGCTGGCCGAAGAAGCCCGGGTACGCGGCATGGGGGCCCGAGTGACGGCCAGCCATACCGTGGCCATGGGCTCGTACGACAATGCCTACTGCTACAAGCTGTTTCGCCTGCTCAAGTTGTCGGGTATCAATTTTGTGTCGTGCCCAACCGAGAGCATTCACCTGCAAGGTCGCTTCGACAACTACCCGAAACGCCGCGGCGTTACCCGCGTGGCGGAGATCGATCGTGCCGGGATGAACGTATGCTTTGGCCAGGACTCGATCGTTGACCCGTGGTACCCACTGGGCAATGGCAACATCCTGCGCATTCTCGAAGCTGGCCTGCACATCTGCCACATGCTCGGCTATGAAGACCTGCAGCGTTGCCTGGACCTTATCACCGACAACAGCGCCCGCACCCTGAACCTGGGCGAGCGCTATGGCATCGAGGTGGGGCGGCCGGCGAACCTGTTGCTGCTGTCGGCGCCAGACGATTACGAGATGGTGCGCAGCCAGGGGCATGCACTGGTGTCGGTACGCAATGGCAAGGTGCTGATGCGCAGGACACCTGCCATGGTTGAGCGCATGATGCGCTGACGCCAACCCTCCATTCAGATCTACACAGCGCCCCGCCGGCCTTGAGCCAGCGGGGCGCTTTGCCGTGGGCGGTACGCATTGCTTTGCGGTTTTTCGACGCTTTCAGTCGATAAGGTGCGATAAGCCGTGATTATTTAACCTTAGGAAATGTTTGCAGCTGCCATTGGTTATCTCCATAATTGGTATGTAATTACATGTTACATAACACAGTACAAAATCGTAGGAGCAAGCATGGCCCGGGGCGGTATCAACAAGGTGGTAGTGCAACAGGCGCGTCAGGCGCTGATTGCCCGGGGTGAGAACCCCAGCATCGATGCCATACGTATCGAGCTGGGCAATACCGGCTCGAAGACCACGATTCACCGCTACCTGAAAGAACTGAACGGCCAGCAGCCTGTAGCGTCGGAAGGTGGCGCGGCGCTGAGTGATGTGCTGAGCCGCTTGGTAGGGCAACTGGCAACCCAGCTGCAGGACGAAGCCGACCTGAAGATCGAGCAAGCCGAAAGCACCTTCACCCAACAGCGCGAACAGCTGGAAGCGCAGCTGGCCATCGCCCAGCAGGCATTGGCCGCAGCGCACCAGCAGCACCAGATTGACGTGGCCGCATTGGCCGCCGAGTCGGAAAAGCTGCTTTCCACCCAAAGTACGCTGCAGGCCGAACAGCTGCGCAGTGCCAGCCTCAACCAGTCGCTGGGTGAGATGCAGGTGCGCCTGGCCGACAAGGACGAGCAAGTGCGTTCGCTGGAAGACAAGCACCGCCATGCCCGCGATGCCCTGGAGCATTACCGCAGCGCCAGCCGCGAACAGCGTGAGCAGGAACAACGCCGCCACGAAGCGCAGCTGCAACAGCTGCAGGTGGAAGTGCGCCAGCTGCAGCAAGGCATGATCGTCAAGCAGGATGAGCTGACCCGCCTGCACCGCGACAACGAGCGCTTGCTCGGTGAGCACCGCCAGGCCGCCAGCGAATGCCGGGCCCAGGACGAGTTGCTGGAACAGCGCGATGCGCAGATTCAGGGCTTGCGCACGATCCTGGCCCAGGCCCAGGGCGCCAGCGAAGAAATGCGCCGGCAGCTGGATGTACAGGCACAAAGCCTGGAGGCCAGGCGCGACTTGTGCGCCGATCAGGCTCGGCAGTTGCAGTGGCTTGAGGAGCAACTGGCGGAACGTGATGAAGCGTTGGCGCAGTGCAGGGCGCAGTCGCTTCCGGCGGAGAGTGAGGGTGCGGCAAAGGGTTAATCTTTTTCGCCGTGGGTTTTGCCCGCGCGACGCTGAACTATAGTGAAAGGCGGCGAATGCGGTATGGCTAGGGATTCCAATGTGCGCAGCCAGGAAACAGGATGACGACGGGCTCTTCGCGGTAACCAGCGAGGGCCGCGCCGTGGCGCTGTTCCGCCTGGTACTGGCGTTCATGCTGGTGGTGATGCTGGCCTTTGTGCTGGTAGAAGGCTGGCGCATCTGGCGCGACTACCGGCACGCCTACAGCAATGCTGAGAACATGGTCAGCAACCTGGCCCGAGCCACGGCGCAACATGCGGAAGACGCCATCCGCCAGGTCGACGCCATCACCGCGGCCTTGGCCGAGCGCCTGGAAGGCGACGGTTTCGACCACATCAACCGGCCGCGCCTGCATGCCTTGCTGGCCCTGCAGAAACACATCATGCCGCAGTTGCACGGTTTGTTCGTATATGGCCCGGATGGCAGCTGGATCGTCACCGATCAGGCGGCTATCCCGCCGAATGCCAACAATGCTGACCGCGACTATTTCATCTACCACCGCAACCATACCGATCGCGGTGTGCGTATAGGCTCGGTGGTGCGCAGCCGCTCGACCGGCGATTTGATCATCCCCATTTCCCGACGCCTGGAGTATGCCGATGGTGCCTTCGCCGGCGTGCTGCTAGGCACCATCAAGGTGGAATGGTTCGTGCGCTACTACGGCGACTTCAAGATCGACGAGCGCGGCGCGCTGGTACTGGCCAAGCGCGATGGCACCATTCTGGTAAGGCGGCCGTTCGTGGAGCAGGTGGTGGGCCGCAGCCTGGCGAACAGCGAAATTTTCCGCAACCACCTGCCGTATGCCCCGGAAGGGCTGGCCGAGGCTGTTGCAGTGGTGGATGGCACCCCTCGACTGTATGGCTACCGCGCGCTTTCGAGCTACCCGCTGGTGGTGGAAGCGGGCTTGTCGCGGGAGTCGATCATCGCCCCCTGGCGGCACGATGCGATCAAGTCAGTGGCCGTGTTGCTGCTGTTACTGGTTGGCCTGGCAGCGTTCGGTGGCGTGGTGCTGCGCCAGTTGCGCGAGCGCATTGTCATTGAGCGGGCGTTGCACCAGGCCCACCAGACGCTGAAGTCCCTGGCCCTGACCGACAGCCTGACCGGGCTGGGTAACCGTCGGCGGCTGGATGCGGTTTTCGAGCCAGAACTGCGCCGGGCGCGGCGCCAGGGCTACCCGCTGGCACTGGTGATGCTCGACCTGGATTACTTCAAGGCCTACAACGACCGCTACGGTCACCCGGCGGGCGACCAGTGCCTGCGGCGCTTTGCCGAGTTGCTGCAGCAGGCATTGAAACGGCCGGCGGATTTGGCTGTGCGATACGGCGGTGAGGAATTCACCTTGCTGCTACCTGACACCGACGCCTTTGGGGCAGAGGTACTGCTGCAGGAACTGCAGCAACTGTTGAGGCGACAGGTGTTTGAGCATGCGGGCAGCCCATTGGGGCGGGTGTCGTTCAGTGCCGGCATCGCCGTGGGCGACCTGGCGCGGGAGGGGGTGACTGCGCAGAGCCTGATCGCGGCGGCGGATGGGGCGTTGTACCAGGCCAAGCGGCAGGGGCGGGATGGCTATTGTGTGGCGGGAAGTGTGGTGGTGGACGTAGACCAGTAAACCTTGTGCCCCTATCGCCGGCAAGCCAGCCCTAACCTCGACCGCATCGGCTTGCCGGCGATGGGCTGCGCTGCAGCCTCGGAGTCTAGGAACCAACTCGATAGCGCATGGCACAACGCCCAATAAGGCCGTGAGCATGCTCGCTAGCCAGAATGCCCCGTAGTCGCTCACTCAACAGCCCTTTTTCGATCATTTCAAACCCATACCGCAGGTAGAAGGGCGCATTCCAGGGCACATCGACAAAAGTGGTCAACGTCAGCTCGCTGGCACCTCCCAGGCGCGCCTCATCGACCACCCGCTGCAACAACCGGCGCCCGACACCTTGCCCCTGGGCCTCATGGCGCACCGATATCTCGTGAAGGTGCAAAACCCGCCCCTCGAACCGGGCGCAGGCAAAGCCGACAATGCGCCCAGCTGAATCCTCGGCGACCCAGCTACCACCGGCGTCAATGAATGCCCTGTGCTGAGCGCAATCCATCACATCGCCTTGCGCCAGCCAGGCCAGTGCCGGCCAGCCGGCAAAAGCCTGTGCTGCCGAACGTTCGACGTCCGGCAGCCATTGAATATCGCGTTCAAGGGTAGCGCGAACAAGCATGAATCCTTCCTGTGGTTCTAGTCCGCCGCCAACACCTGCGGCTGTAATTGCCAGCGCACCTAGCTTACCCTTTTCTCGGCCTGCAGCCGGTCACGCCACATGGAAAAATAAACCGCTAGCCGGTACCCTAGCGCCTCCCTTTGCCATCACCCGGAACGTTCCATGCTGTTCAATTTCGCCGTGCTGTTCGGCACCCTGGTGGCCATGGAGGGCGTTGGCACGCTGGCTCACAAGTACATCATGCATGGCTGGGGCTGGTGGCTGCACCGCTCGCACCATGAGCCCCAACTGGGCATGCTCGAAACCAACGACGTGTACCTGGTGGCCCTGGGGCTGATCGCCACGGCGCTGGTGGCGCTGGGCAAAAGTGGTTATGCGCCATTGCAGTGGGTGGGCGGTGGCGTGGCCGGGTACGGGGCGCTGTATGTGGTGGCCCACGATGGGTTCTTTCACCGGCATTGGCCGCGCAAGCCACAGCCGGTCAACCGCTACCTCAAGCGTTTACACCGGGCGCACCGCTTGCATCATGCGGTGAAGGGGCGCACTGGGAGTGTGTCGTTCGGGTTTTTCTATGCACCGCCGTTGAAGGTTTTGAAGCAGCAGCTTCGGGGCAAGCGCAACCATTTCTGACAGCCTGAACGGGCCTCTTCGCGGGTAAACCCGCTCCCACAAGGGTAGCGGTAGCTGTGGGGTTTACCCGCGAAGAGGCGATCAGCCTTGATTCACTGTTTCACCCTCGGGCTGCGCCGCCACATGCCCCCGGCTAACCCACCAGCCAAACCCCGCCGCAGTAAAGAACATGATCAGGCTGTACAGCGCCGCGGGCACCGCCATGGTCGCGTTGTTCAGCAGCGAGGGGCTTAGCGCCAGGGCAATCGCCAATGTCCCGTTGTGGATACCGATCTCCATGCCAATGGCAATCGCCTGGCGCTTAGGGATGTTCAGCAGTCGCGGCACCCAGTAGCCCACAGCCAGGCTCAGCAGGTTGAACAGCAATGCAGCCAGGCCCACTACCGGCGCGTACTCGACCACGGTCTGCCAGTCCTTGGCCAGGGCCAGGACAATGGTGAAGGCCAGGAACAGCGCCGCCACCAGCTTCATCGGCTTTTCCATGCGTGCAGCGAATGCGGGTGCGAAATGGCGTATCAGCATGCCCAGCGCCACCGGCAGCAGGACAATGGCAAACACCTGCATGACCTTGGCGAACTGCAGCGGGATGGCCTGGTCCGAGGCCATGAACCAGCTCAGCGAAAGGTTGACCAAAAGCGGCATGGTCAGGATCGCGATCAGCGAGTTGACCGCCGTCAAGGTGATGTTCAAGGCCACATCACCATGGGCCAGGTGGCTGAACAGGTTGGCCGTGGTACCGCCCGGCGACGCGGCCAGCAGCATCAACCCCACTGCCAATGCCGATTCCAGGCCAAAACCGTTGGCAATCAGGAAGCACACCAGCGGCAGCAGCAGGATCTGGCAAGCCAGGCCCACCACCACTGGTTTTGGGTACTTCACCACACGCGCAAAGTCAGCCAGGGTCAGTGACAACCCGAGGCCGAGCATGATGATGCCCAGGGCCAGCGGCAAAAAGGCGGTAAGCAGGGGCGAGGCGGTCATGGGCGGTCTCTCGGGCGAAGGATCTGCAGGAGTGTAGGTCGGCCCGGACTGATAGCTAATTGCAAAGGGCCAGCTCTTGGTAACCGTTTGTTACCAAGCGCAGCGGCTGGCGAGGCTGCATGCTGCGTTGCAGTGGGCCTGCAGGCGCAGTAGCATTCCCGTTTTAACCGAGGATTAGCCTGTCATGCCGTTCCAGCAAGGTCTGCTTGCCACCCCGGTGCCGGCCCACGCCCGTCACCTGTTCTTCACCCTGCAGTCGCCCGAGGCGTTGCCTGCCGCCCTGGATGCCTTGCTGCCACAGGTCGATGGCGAACAGCTGATCCTGGGCGTCGGCGCCCCGCTGGCCAAGGCCCTGGGCCGTGAAGTGCCAGGCCTGCGCGCGTTCCCGCAACTGGATGCCGCGGTGGAAAACCCGAGCACCCAGCACGCCCTGTGGCTGTGGCTGCGTGGCAACGAACGTGGCGACCTGCTGCTACGTGCCCAGTCGCTGGAGCAGGCGCTAGCACCCGCCCTGCGCCTGGCCGACAGCGTGGATGGCTTCCTGCACCGTGGCGGCCATGACCTGACGGGCTACGAAGACGGCACCGAAAACCCCGTGGACGCAGACGCCGTGCAAGCCGCCATTGCTGCCGACGGTTCCAGCTTTGCTGCCTTCCAGCTGTGGAAGCACGACCTGGAGTACTTCAAGTCGCTGCCCCAGGCTGACCAGGACAACATCATCGGCCGCCGCCTGAGCGACAACGAAGAACTCGACGACGCCCCCGAGTCTGCGCACGTCAAGCGTACCGCCCAGGAAAGCTTCGAACCCGAAGCGTTCATCGTTCGTCGTTCGGTGGCTTGGGCCGACCAGCGCGGCGCCGGCCTGGCCTTCGTCGCCCTGGGCCACAGCTTTGATGCGTTCGAAGTACAGCTGCGGCGCATGAGCGGCCTCGAAGACGGCATCATCGACGGCCTGTACCGCTTCAGCCGGCCACTGACCGGCGGCTACTACTGGTGCCCCCCAATGGGCGAAACGGGTGTCGACCTGAGCCAACTGCTGCAGGCCTGATCACTAAACATCCAGATACAGAAACACCCGCAGGCAAGGGGTAGAGCGGCTAGCCTTGAAAGTTTCCGATTCATGACGGGAGCTTTTCCATGTATGCACGTCGTGATGTCCTACGCGCAGGTGCCACTTTGGGCTTGCTGGCCGCAAGCCCTTGGTTGCACGCCGCCGCCCCGGCGGGTTTGCTGACCCGTAAAGTGCCGTCCACCGGTGAAGCCTTGCCGGTGATCGGCGCCGGTACCTCTGGCAGTTTCGAGGTAGAAGCCGGTTCAGCCCAGTACCAGCAGCTGAAAGCGGTGCTCAAGGCGTTTTTCGAAAGTGGCGCCCGGGTTATCGATACTTCGCCCAACTACGGCGGCGCCGACAGCATTCTCGGCCAGTTGCTGGAGGAGGGTGGCTGGCACCGGCAGTGCTTCATTGCTACCAAGATAGCCGCCGACAGCCGGGCCGACGCCGAATCGCAATGGGCCGGCAGCCTCAAGAGCTTGCGCACCGACAAGGTCGACTTGCTGCAGATCCACAACCTGCGCGACTGGCAGACCCAGCTGCCCTATGCCCGCGAGTTGAAGCAGCAGGGCAAGACGCGTTATGTCGGTATCACTCACTACCTCAACAGTGGCCAGGACGAAGTCGCCCGCATCGTGCGCAGCGAGGCGCTGGACTTCATCCAGATCAACTACTCGGTCAACGCCCCCGATGCCGCCCGTGAACTGCTGCCACTGTGCCAGGACAAAGGCGTCGCGGTACTGATCAACCGGGCCTTCGACGATGGCCGCCTGTTCGCCAGGGTCAAGGACCAGGCCTTGCCCGGCTGGGCCGCAGAAGCAGGCATCAGCAGTTGGGCGCAACTGTTTCTCAAATTTGCCATCAGCCACCCGGCGGTGACCACAGTCATCCCCGCGACCGGTAAGCCTGAACGCCAGCTCGACCAGCTCAAGGCCGGGCATGAACCGATGCTCACTCAGGCGCAGCAACAGGCGCTGATCAAGCAGTTTGCCTGACACCATGCAAGCCTGGCGACGGCGCCTGGACCAAGGGCTGAACATCCAGCCTGGCGAAGGCCCGGCGGTGGTCGCCGGCTTGCTATTGTTCTACCTGCTGTTCACCGGCTACTTCATGCTGCGCCCGGTGCGTGAAACCATGGGTGTCGCCGGTGGCATAGACAACCTGCAATGGCTGTTCACCGGTACCTTCATCGTCACCCTGGCGTGCCTGCCGCTGTTCGGCTGGCTGGCGTCTAGGGTGCAGCGCAGGCATATCCTGCCGTGGACCTACGGCTTCTTTGCCAGCAACCTGTTGCTGTTCGCCGTGCTGTTTGCACGTAACCCAGACGATTTGTGGACTGCCCGAGCCTTCTACATCTGGCTTTCAGTGTTCAACCTGCTGACCATCTCCCTGGCCTGGAGCGTGCTCGCCGACCTGTTTTCCACTGCGCAGGGCAAGCGCCTGTTTGGTTTGCTGGCCGCCGGGGCCAGCCTGGGCGGGCTCAGTGGCCCTATCCTCGGCACCTTGCTGGTGGCGCCGCTGGGTCATGCCGGGTTGCTGGTACTGGCGGGGGCATTTCTACTGGGCAGTATCGGCGCGACCCTGTACCTGCAACGCTGGCGAACGCGCCACCCATTGCCGGCGCAACCCGAACGCGTGGGCTCCCGACCATTGGGCGGCAACCCGTTTGCCGGGGCCACCGCCGTACTGCGCTCGCCGTACCTGCTGGGCATCGCCCTGTTTGTGGTGCTACTGGCCAGCGTCAGCACCTTCCTGTACTTCGAGCAGGCGCGCATCGTCAGTGAAACCTTCACCGACCGCACCCGGCAAACCCAGGTTTTCGGCCTGATCGATACGGTGGTGCAAGCCTTGGCCATCCTCACCCAGGTGTTCCTTACTGGCCGCCTGGCCCGCCGGCTGGGCGTGGGGGTGTTGCTGGTGGCGGTGCCGCTGGTGATGGCCGCAGGCTTCCTGTGGCTGGCACTGGCACCGGTGTTTGCCGTATTCGTGGTCGTGATGGTGGTGCGCCGGGCCGGTGAGTACGCGCTGGTGCGGCCCGGGCGCGAGATGCTGTTTACCGTGCTGCCCGCCGAGGACAAGTACAAGGCCAAGAACTTCATTGATACCGTGGTCTACCGTGGCGGCGATGCCTTGAGCGGCTGGGTCAAGCGCGCGCTGGACGTGATGGGCGAGCACCCGCAGCTGGCGATGTTGATCGGTGCGCTGATCGCCCTTGGCTGGGCAGCAACCGGTGGTTGGCTAGGCCGCCGCCAGGCCCGTCTGGATAACCCGCCGCACGACTGACAGGCGCACCAAATATGGCTTCGCCGCTTATTTAACGCCACCGGTCCGAACCCTTGGCAATAAAACGAATCCCCCGATATCGCCGAACTCCGAACTTGTGTACGGCAGCGTGCCGTGCACCCCGAAGTCATATGAGGTTTGAGACCATGGCCAACAAAGAGAACAGCCGTACCGGCAATCAACAAGGCAGCCAGGGTGGCAACAAGAACCCAGGCAACTTCGCCAATGATCGTGAGAAGGCTTCCGAAGCCGGACGCAAGGGCGGCCAGTCCTCGGGCAGCAACATGCCGCACGATCGCGAGTCGGGCCGCAAAGGTGGCCGCTCGTAATTGACCGACAGGCAGTGCCGGGGTGACCTGGCACTGCAATCAGCGAAAAGGGGAGCACGGCATGACGGTGATGAACTGCAACACCGATGCAATTGCGCCCGTGGCTGCCGAAAGTAGCAGCCTTCAACAACGCTACCAGGCGCTGCTGGCAGGCCAGGATGAAACCAGTGGCCTATGGCTCGAAGAGCAACTGGCACGTGCCGCGAACTTGCCAGATGACCTGCCCGACACACCGTCCACCTTGCCGGCCTGGAGTGCAACCCTTGCCGCCAGTGTCGCTGCCGCCTACGCCGAATACCTGAAGCAACGCCGCCAAGGCGCACCGCGCCGATTCTTTGCCAACCGCGCCCATGCGCTGTGGTTTCTGCAACAGGTCGCACCGACCAAAGCCGTGGACGGTGCTTGGCTGCACGGCACCCTGCGGCACTGGCGCGACCCGCGCTATCATGGGCTGATTCGCACCTACCTGGAAGAACTGGGCAACGGCGACCCGCGTTGCAACCACGTGCTGATCTACCAACGCTTGCTGGGCCGCCTGGGCTGCATGGAGGCCATGCCGCTGGACGACACGCGCTACCTGCAAGGCACTCTGCAACTGGCGCTGGGGCAACATTGCGACGCTTTTCTGCCTGAGGTCATTGGCTACAACTTGGGTTATGAGCAACCACCCTTGCATCTGCTGATCACCACTTACGAGCTGGCCGAACTGGGTATAGACGGCCAGTACTTCCAGTTGCATGTGACCATCGACAACGCCGCCAGCGGCCACGCGCAGCTGTCGCTGCAGGCGCTGCGCCAGCTGAGCCCCGAGCATGACAAGCAAGCGTTCTATGCCAGGGTACGCTGCGGCTATCGCCTGAATAACCTGGGTATCGCTGCACCTGACCTGATACACCAGTTCGACCTGCAAGCCGAGCTGTTCGCTGCCCTTGAGCGCAAGCGGGTGTACGGCCAGTTCATGCATGCTGACCATTGTCGCCTGCAACAGCGCACCATTAATCAGTGGCTGGCCGCACCCGGCGCCATGCCCGCGTTCGTTGCCGCATTGCAGGCTCAAGGTTGGGTCCGCCGCGGCCAGGACCCGGCACAGAGCCGCTGGTGGACGCTGATCGAAGGGCCGGCCGCAGCGATGTTCGGCGTGTTCAACAGCTATGAGAAACAACTGTGGCATGACTGGATCGCCGACACCTGGCAACCCGTCGTCCGCCGAGTAGCCCCAGGTAGCTGGGGGTTGCCTGAATCGGGCGCTGAAACCCCCGCCAGCATGGCGACCGAACCACCTGCGACGCTGATCGAGCGCATGGCCGGTAACCGCCATGCCACGCCAGACGGCCTGTTGGCCACACGCGCCTATAGGCGTACAACCGGCCTGCTTCACGAGGAACCGCGCTGATGATGCTTGCTCCCCCACAAGTCGAGGGCGACCAGGCGCTATTGCAACTGGGCCAGCGCCTGCGCGCTGATGGCTACCGTTTTACCTGTGTGACTCCGGCCACCCATTCCCGGGTCAACGGGCGCGAGGGCACCGCGCAAGCCAGAACCCTGCGCGACGTGTTCGGCTGGAGCCGGCCCTTCGCCCCAGGGCTGCTGTCGGCAGACGAGCTGCAGTTGCTCGAACGCGCCCAAGTACTGGTGCCGCACGGCGAACTGCTGGCCAGTACGGTACGCTGGTCCAGCGTGGATGAACTGCTGCTGGTGCATTCGGCGTTTCCTACTGACGCCAGCGATGCCGTATTCTTCGGCCCAGACAGCTACCGCTTTGCCCAGGTTATCCAGGACCACCTGCAACATAACCCCACGCAGGTCGAGCATGCGGTGGATATTGGCTGCGGCAGTGGTGTGGGCGCCTTGCTGATTGCCCGCGCCGCCCGGCACGCGCAGGTCAGCGCCGTGGATATCAACCCCATGGCGCTGCGCTACACCGCGATCAATGCCGCCCTCGCGGGGGTGAGCAACCTGTCGGTCGAACCCAGTGACTTGCTGGGCGGCATCACCGGCACGTTCGACCTGATCGTCGCCAACCCACCTTACATGCTCGACCGCAGTGCCCGCACCTATCGCCATGGCGGCGGTGCCTTGGGCGCCGAGGTATCGCTGCGCATTGTCGAACAGGCTTGCGAACGCCTGAGTCGGCACGGCACCTTGTTGCTGTATACCGGCGTGGCGATCGTCGAAGGCCGTGATGCCTTGCTCGAAACCATCCGCCTGCGCCTGGCAGGCCCAGAATGGTCGTGGGTGTATCGCGAGATCGACCCGGACGTGTTTGGCGAGCAACTGGGCGAACCCGGCTACGAGCAGGTGGAACGCATCGCCGCCGTGGCGCTCACCGTCACCCGCAACCGCTGAGGTAGCATGGCCCAGCCCTGTACGTTCGGCATCGAGGAAGAATACCTGCTGGTCAGGCTTGGCTCGGGGCAAGTGCCGGCTACACCGCCGCCAGCGGTGATCAAGCGCTGTCGCGAGGCGCTGGGCCAGTACTTTGCCCAGGAGATGTTCCGCAGCCAGATCGAGCTGGCGTCGCCAGTGTTCAGCAACCTGTATGAAGCACGCGAGTTTTTCCAGTACAGCCGGCAGCGGCTGCGCATGGCGCTGGCCGAGGAGGGCATGGGCTTGTACGGCGCGGCCAGCCACCCCAGCGCCGCCTGGCTGCGGCAGAAGCCCGCAGCCCCGGCGCATTACCAGCAACTGTTCGATGACTACCGGCATGTAGCGCGCCGCAGCCTGCTCAACGGCCTGCATGTGCACGTTGGCGTGCCGCCAGCGTGCGATCGCATGCAACTGATCAACCGCCTGCTGGGTTGGCTGCCTTTGCTATTGGTGCTGAGTACCTCATCGCCCCTGTGGGCCGGCCAGCGCACCGGCTACATGAGCTACCGCCGGGTGATTTGCGGCGAGTGGCCGCACATGGGCTTGCCCGAACCCTTGCCGGACTGGCCGGCCTATGAACACTACCGCGCGTTGTTACAGCGGACCGGTTCCTTGGCTGCGGCTGGCGACTTCTGGTGGGCGCTCCGCCCTTCGCGGCGCTTCCCTACAGTGGAGTTGCGCATCTGCGATGGCTGCCCGCAACTGGAAGATGCCCTGTGCATCGCTGCGCTGTTTCGCCATCTGGTGGAGCACAGCATTACCTACAGCCATGAGCCGCCGCCCTGCAGCCGCGAGCTGCGCTGGGTCGCCCAGGAAAACTACTGGCGCGCCATGCGCCATGGGCGCCACGGCAAGTTTATTGGTATGCACGAGCAGCAGCCGGTCACGGCGAAAGGCTGGCTGGCGCAGATGCAGGAACAGATACCGCTCGACAGTACAGACGCCGAACGCGCCTACAAGCATGCCCAGCACCTGCTGCATGACGGCACTCATGCTGACCAGCAACTGCGCTGCCTGGCTCAAGCCAGCGCTGCCGGGCTGAGCAAGGCGCAAGCACTACAGGCCGTGGTGGCCGCCGGGGCTTGCAATTAGCCCGAGTTGGCCGACAATGGCCGCGCCCCTTGCAGCCATTCGGAAACACCTGCTCCATGATGCTGATCAAGCAATTCCCCGAAATTTCCCTGGATGACACGCTGTTCGTCTTCGCTCTTGAAGCAGAGGCGGGCGAGGTATTCGGCGAGGTGAACACCGTGTTCACCGGCATTGGCAAGGTCAATGCGGCTATCGCCCTGACCAAAGCCATCGCAACTCACAGGCCCAAACTTATCGTCAACCTTGGCTCGGCGGGCAGCCAGCGCCATGGCAAGGGCGAGGTGGTGTGCTGTAACCGCTTCGTGCAACGCGACATGGACGTGACCCCTCTGGGCTTTTCCCGCTTTGAGACGCCGTTGTCGGATATCCCGGTAATACTGGAGCATGGCGCGGCCATCCCTGGCCTGGCCCTGGAAACCTGTGGCAGCGGCGACAGCTTCGAGATCAACCACGGCGACGCGCCGTATGACGTGGTTGATATGGAAGCCTATGTACTGGCGTTGATCGCACGCGGCGAAGGCATTCCGTTCGTGTGCCTGAAATACATTTCCGATGATGCCGGCAGCGATGCGGCGGGGGATTGGGCGGTGCAGGTGCATTTGGCGGCCGAGGCGTTCAAGCAGGTGCTGTTCAGCGAGCTGTGACCGCTGGTCAGTGTTTGCGGCTGCCGCAGGGCAGGGCACCTAAACATTCGCCGCCTGCCGCAGTCAGCACTGTATCGGCAGGCAACCTTGGGTAAACCGTCATGGCTCGGGCAATCTGGAAAGGCGCCATCAGTTTCGGCCTCGTGCACATCCCCGTGGCCCTCAATACCGCAGTGCGCACCGAGCGGGTGGATTTCGACTGGCTCGACAAACGCAGCATGGAGCCGGTGGGCTACAAGCGGGTGAACAAGGTCACCGGCAAGGAAATCGACAAGGACAATATCGTCAAGGGCGTGGAGTTCGAGAAAGGCCGCTATGTGGTGATCAGCGAGGAGGAGATCCGCAAGGCCCGGCCCGAAGCTACCCAGACAATCGATATCTTTTCCTTCGTCGAAGCGGGCGAGATCCCGCTACAGCATTTCGACACACCGTACTACCTGACCCCGGACCGCCGTGGTGGCAAGGTTTATGCCTTGCTTCGCGAAACGCTGGAAAAAACCGGCAAGGTGGCGCTGGCCACGGTAGTGCTGCATACCCGTCAGCACCTGGCGCTGCTGCGCCCGCTGGAGGATGCACTGGTGATGATTACCCTGCGCTGGCCTGAAGAAGTGCGCGGGCTGGAATCGCTGGAGCTGGACAGCAGCGTGACTGACAGCAAGGTGGAAAAGCGCGAACTGGACATGGCCAAGCGCCTGGTCGAGGACATGAGCGGGCCATGGAAACCTGGGGATTATCACGACGCCTTCCGCCAGACCATCATGGACCTGGTGGAAGAGAAGGCCAGCAAGGGCAAGATCGAGACGGTGGAGAAGGGCGGCAGTGTGGCGGCGGAGAAGGGCGCGGATATCCTCGACCTGACCGAGCTGCTCAAACGCAGCCTGGGTGGCAAGAAGCCGGCGAAGAAGGCGCGCAAAGCCTCGTGAACTTCCCTGGCTTAGCGGGCATGACAGGTGCCGATTGAACCCGAAATCCGCGTAAAACCTGTGGGAGCGGGCGCGCCCGCGAAAAATCCAACGCGGTGCATGGCACCGGCTGCGCCGGTGTTCGCGGGCACGTCCGCTCCCACAAGGATTTCGCAAGCCTCTGAATCTTGGGCAAGACCATTCCAATCAGATGTATGCCTGCAACCCCTGCAGATAATCACCAAACCCTTCCCGAGCACGGCTGTCCCGCCGGCTGCTGGTAGCCACGCTGTGCCTGGCAGTCCACACGATCTGCGAGCCGCTTGCCTGCAGGTCGCTGACCAGTTGCACATCTTCGTGTGCCGCCAAGGGCTGAAAACCGCCCACCCGCTCGTAGGCATCGGCACAGACACCCAGATTGGCCCCGTGCACATGCCGATGGCCTTCCCGCGCCTCGTAACGGCTCTGGTACAGTTTGCGCAGGGCTGCGGTCTGCCACGGCTGCCAATATTCGACATGCACCGTGCCACACACCACCTCGGCGCTGCAGGCCAACTGCGAAAGCAACCAATGCCCCGGCACCCGGCTGTCTGCATCTGTGCACGCCAACCACTGTGCCCCACGCTCGACCATGTGTGCTGCGCCCACCCGCCGGGCCATGCCGACATTACCGGCGTCCACCACCAGCACCTGCACACCGAAACGCCGAGCAACCGCAGCGCTGCCATCGCTGCAGCGGTCCAGCACCACCAGTACTTCCACCCGATGCCCTGACTGCTGCGCCTGGACGGCCGCGATCAGCACCGCCCGCAGGCAGCGCCCCAGGCGACGTGCTTCGTTATGCGCCGGGATGATCACGGCAATCATGGGCAGGTCTCGTCCAGGTCGACCACGCTGGGCTGGCATGACCAGTATTCCAGCACGAAGTCCGCTTCTTCATGCTGGAACTGCTGATACAGCGGCAAGTGCCGGGCTAGCATGCGGTGCACTTCACGCCCGTCCTGCGGGCAACCGGCGATGGGATGCTTCCAGTGACAGGCCAGCAGCCCACCGTCATAGGTCAGGCTGGCCACCGACTGCTCGATCACCTGCAGCCAGTCGGTGGGATCAAGGTAGTAACCCACTTCACTGAGCACGATCAGGTCGAAGCGCCCGCCTGGCCAGTCTGCCGGCAGCTGGGCCAGTACTACCGAGACATTGCGCATGTCAGCCAGGCGCTCACGGGCCAGGCCGACAGCAGTCGGGTCGATGTCCTGGCACAGCAGTTCGGCGCAGCGTTCAGCCAAGCGTGCACTGAGTTCGCCATTGGCACAGGCCGGCTCGAACACCCGCCGGTAGCACTGGTGCGGCAGGCTGGCCATCACCAGTTCGCGCTTGCGCTTCTCGTACCAACGGGTACGGAAGGCCCAAGGGTCTTCATTGCTGGCGTACAGGTCGGCGAAGTACTGCGGATCAAGGCTCATGACAACTCCGTTTACAGGAAAACCAGTTCGAAAGGCTGCAGCAGGCAATCCAGCAAGTTCTGCGGCAGTACGGGCGGGTTGTCACCGTCAGCTTCCAGCTGGCTGGCATGTGCGGACAACGCCTTGCGCTTGTCCGCCACACGGGTTTCATCCAGCTGCAGCCGGTGTGCGCGGGGCCAGGGCAGGCGAGGGTCGTCGGGCTGCGCCCAGTGCCAGGCCCATATCGGTACTTCGGCCAGCTGCACCTGCCGGGCCTGCGCCGCGCGTGCGGCAGCGCGCCCGACCGCCTCGTGGTCGCAATGGCCATCGCCACGCCAGGTGGCCATCAACAGGTCATCTGGCCGCAGCAATTGGGTGAGGTGGCTGACCAGAAAGGCTTCTTCACGCGGTAACTGGCCGTCCTTCAGGTGCAGCCTGCGCCAGTCCAGTTGGTTAGGGTCCAGGCCGAGCTGTTTCAAGGCCTGGCGGCTTTCCAGCGGGCGCTGGCGGCGCAAGCGGTGCTCGGTCCGGTGGCTGGAGCCGGGGTGGCTGCCTTCCCCGTCGGTGGCGGAAATCAGTACCAACTCATGCTCACGCCCCCTGAAACCGGCCAGCAGGCCACCGGCCATGAGGATTTCGTCATCCGGGTGCGGTGCCAGCAATACCAGGCGGCGACCCGGCGGGCACAGCTCACGCGGATCGAGCCAGGTGGCGCGTGCCAGATGTGCGGCCTGCTGCCAGGCGGCCCAGGGTGTACCGCTGGTGGATTGGATCAGGTTAGCGGTCATAGCTGCCATGCTCCGGCCGGCCCCTGGGCCAACTGCTGGCCCAGCACCGCCAGGTCACGCTCGGCATGGCTTTGGCGCAGGAACACCGGCAGGTCGGCGCTCAGCCGGGCAAAATGGCTGCTGCGGCAGAACGGCGTGGCGCCCAAGGCACGGCCAACGTGGCTGATGACCTGCTCCACGGCCTGTTCTACCTGGGCGCGGGTACGGCGCACCTCGAAACTGGCATCCACCCCGGGCTGCCGGTCGATCCAGGCGGCGCATTCACGCAGCGCCGCGCGCGCGCCGTACAACGCCGCATCCACCGCCCCAAGGTGGGCATCGGCATGCGGGTCGGGGCGCGGCTTGCGGCAATGCTCGCGCAGGTAGTCCGCCAGCGCCTCGGCCGCACCGTACCAGCAGGCGGCAATGCCGGCACCACCTTGCCAGAAGCCCGGGCGTGCGAGGTATTGGCCGGGTTTGCCGATAAGTGTGCCTGGGGTGTCGTTGAACGCTACGTCGACGCTGGCCGTAGTCGCCATGCCAACGGCCTGCCAATGTTCGATGTTCAAACCCTGGCTTGGCTGCGACAACTCGATTGCCACCAGTTGCGGTTGTTCCGCCTCATCCCAGGCGGTGATCAGCGCCCGGTCGATTTGCAGGGCCCCTGAACACCAGGCTTTGCGGCCATTCAGGCGTACCTGGTCGCCATTCCGAGCGATGATATGGGTGCGGGCATCGGGCGGCTCGGCGGCCCACACGCCCCAGATGCCGTCAGCGGCGTGATGGGCGGCGGCACATTCGGCAAGAATCGCCAAGGCGTCGGTGTGGCCCTCGTACAGCTTAGCCAGCGCCAGGTCGCAGCCGGCCACCCGCGCCAACGTCTGCCAGCGGCGCAAGGTGTTGCCTTGCCCCGGCAAGGGCAGCAGGTCGAGGTGGTCAGCTTGCAGCGCCTGGATCAGCTGCGGCAGCTGGGTGTCGAGGTTCAATGGTTGCAGGCGTTCGCCAAAAGTACGTAACAGGCGGTCCAAGGTGGTCAGGTTGAAGTCCTGAACGATGCTCATGGGTGTTTCTCCCGGGTCATGTCCACTATTCGAGCCCCAGTTGCTTGCGCATGCGCGCAGTGATCGACTGGCGCACCTTGCTGATGTCGTACCAGGGGTCGTCGACCTCCGCCAGGCGCTCGCCAAGGTTGCCGATATGCCACTGGTTAGCACCTTTGAGCCGAGGCAGTTCCTCACGCCAGATCGGTACCGATACCGGCAGGCCCTCCCGGGCGCGCAGGGAGTAGGCGCAGGCAGTGGTCGCGCCTTTGCCGTTACGCAGATAGTCGATGAAGATGCGCCCGACCCGGTTTTTTGGCCCGGACACGGCACTGAGCCGGTCAGGGAACAGCTTGGCCAGGTAATCGACGATGGCATGGCTGAAGCCCTTGACCTCGTCCCAGCTGGCGCGACGGGTCAGCGGTACGACCAAGTGCATGCCTTTGCCGCCACTGGTTTTCAAAAACACCGTCAAGCCCAGTTCATCCAGCAGGGTCAGGGCCAACTGGGTGGCCTCCAGCATGGCCTTCCAGGGCAGCGCCGGGTCGGGGTCGAGGTCGAGCACGAAACGGTCGGGTTTGTCGAAATCCTTGTCGGTGGCGTTCCAGGTGTGCAATTCGAGCATGTTCATCTGAACGGCGCCCAGCAGGGTATCGATGCGGTTGATGACCATAGCTACCTGGCCTGCTTCGGCTTTTTCGTAGCTGAGCACATTGGGAATGTGCAGCTGCCCTGCGTTCTTCTGGAAGAACAGCTCGCCGGCCAGGCCATCCGGTGCGCGCACCAGCGCTACCGGGCGGTGCTTGAGCTGAGGCAGGATCCACTTGCATACGGCGGCGTAGTATTCGGCGACCTCGCGCTTGGTAACGCCGCTGGTGGCGTCGACTACCCGGTCCGGGTGGGTCAGGCGCAGTTCGCCCAAGTTATCAGGCGCCTTGGCCTGCTTGCGTTTGGGCACGGTCTTGGCGGGCATGGCGCGCTCCAGGTCGATGGCGGCGGCGGCCTTGTCATCGCGCAGGCCATGGAACACCGAGTGACGCACGATGCCGTCACGGGTCATCTGGGCATAGGCGACTTCGGCCAGCAGCTTGGGCTGCAGCCAGTGCACGCCACGGGCGTCAGCACCGGTGGGTGGCTTGGCCAAGGAAGGTCTGGCGGTTTCCAGTGGTTTGAGCCGCTCGTGGATGCTCGCCAAGGTGGTGGTGCTGAAGCCGGTACCGACCTTGCCGGCATAACGCAGTTTGCCACTGTCACTGTCGTGCAGGGCCAGCAGCAGGGCACCGAAGCCGCTGCGGCTGCCTTTGGGGTCGGTGTAGCCAACGATCACGAATTCCTGGCGTTGCTTGCACTTGAGCTTGACCCAGTCCGGGCTGCGGCGGCCACTGTATGGGCTGTCGGCACGCTTGCCGATCAGGCCTTCGAGTTCCAGCCGGCAGGCGCTGTCGAGCAGGGATGCGACGGGTTGGTCAAAGTCGGCGGAATACTTGAGAACGTCCGATTCATTGTGTTCAAGCAGGCGCCGCAAGGCTTCGCGACGGTCCTGCAGCGGCACTTGGCGCAAGTCCTGGCCGCCGAGAAAGGGCAGGTCGAACAGGTAATAGGTGATGCGCTCGTCGTGCTCGGTGTCGAAGGCGTTCTGCAGCGCCTGGAAGTCCGCCGCACCGTGCTCGTCAGCCACGACCATTTCGCCATCGAGCCAGGCCGAGTCGATGCCCAGCGCGCGTAACGCGCCGACCTGGCGGGGCATCTTGCTGCTCCAGTCGTGGCCATTGCGGGTGAACAGGCGGACGTCTTCGCCGTCGATGCGGGCCAGGATGCGATAGCCGTCGAACTTGACTTCATAGCGCCAGTCGCCGCTGGGCGGCGAATCCACCAAGGTGGCCAGTTGCGGTTGTAGCTGTGCCGGCAAAGGCGCCTTGCGTGCTTTGCCGACGCGTTTACGGCTGGCGCGCGGTTTGGCGGCGGCTTGTTTCGCAGCGGGCTTGCGTGGCACCAGGGTACGGTCGCTGAGCACGCTGTCGGGCTGGGCCTCGACAATGCTGTAGTCGGCCTCGCTACGAGCCTGGCTATCGTGCGACTTCACCAGCATCCATTGCTCTTTCTTGCCGGCCAGGTGGGTACGAAACAGGTTCCACACGCCACTGAGCTTTTCACCTTGCAGGCGAAAACGCAGTTTGCCCTTGGCGTAGGCCTCACGGGCATCACCTTCGGGCTCCCAGACACCGCGATCCCATACGATCACATCCCCTGCACCGTAATGGCCTTCGGGGATATGGCCCTCGAAATCGGCGTAGTCCAGTGGGTGGTCCTCCACATGTACGGCCAAGCGGCGCACCTTGGGGTCCAGCGACGGGCCCTTGGGGATCGCCCAGCTTTTCAGGGTGCCATCAAGTTCCAGGCGGAAGTCGTAGTGCAGGTGGCTGGCGTCGTGTTTCTGGATGCAGAACTGCAGCGCATGGGCCTGCTTGCCCCGGCTGCGTTTGCCACTGGGCTCGGGCGTGGCATTGAAGTCACGCTTGCGCGCATATTCCTGCAGGGGCTTGGCCATGGCGGGCTCCGGGCGATTCGCAGTCTGTAGACGTGGGAGGCGCCGGCCCGGCGGGTAGTTCAAAAAACACGCCATCAAAAACTCTGAATCTTCGGCAAGCCGGCGCAGTCGACCGAATGAAGCCACCTGACGGAGAAGGCACATGGCCCGAGCAGATGAACCGCGTGGCCGAAAGCGGCATGAGGATAACGTCACCTATCTCGCTCCGCGCCGCTGGGTGCCGCTGGGTGGGGAACCGTGGACCGATGATGTGATCGATGACGAGGAGCACAAGCCATGAACGAGCAGCGCTGTGCGTGTGCGCATTGTTCCTGCACTGTGGATGCCAATGCTTTGCAACGGGACGGCAAGCTTTATTGCTGTGAGGCCTGTGCCAGCGGGCATCGCAATGCCGAGCCGTGCCGAATGCAGGATTGCAATTGTGGAAAAAGACCGGGGGAGAGCGCCGTGGACAATGCGCTGGATGAGACCTTTCCGGCGAGTGACCCGATTTCGCCTTGATAATTGATCCCTGCTGTTGGCAGGCGCTCCACATATCCCTGTGGGAGCGGGTTTACCCGCGAAAAATCCAATGCGGTGCATGGCACCGGCTGCGCCGGTGTTCGCGGGTAAACTCGCTCCCACAGGGTCTCTGCTCCCACAAAAAAACCGAGTACGCCTGCTGAGTCAGTGCGTCTGCCAGATGCCGTTGTTGCGCTCGCAATCGGTGCGGGCCTGGCCCAGGCTGGGGGTATCGTAGTAGTAGGTGATTACCCGCGCCTCTTTGGGCAACGCCGGCTTGTCACCACCGGTGGCCTTGGGGTTGGCCAGCGCTTCCTGGGTCAATGGCGCGATGCAGCTGCCGACACTACCATCGGCACAACGCGCCACCTTGTGCTTTGTACTGCTGAGCATGTCCTTGCTCTCGTTGCTGCACGACCAGTTGATCGCTTCGGCGGGCAGGTTGCCATAGCTGTAGCAGGTGTGCCGTTCCACTGGCTTGACCGCCTCGCTGGAGGACCGGGTGAGCACGTCGCAGGCTTCGGCCAGGGCTTGGCCGCTGGCCAGGCTGGCAACCATCAACATCAGTACAGGGACACGCATTTGCCACCTCCCGGGCCACAGGCCCTTGCAAGGTCTAGGCGGGCTTGTCGCGCCGGCGCATGGCCTTGGCGCGCTTTTCCAGAACCAGGTAGGTAACCACCGCCAACAGCAGCGGCACCAGGTAATACAGCGTGCGATAGCCCAGCAGCGCCGCCACCAGCGTGCCCTGGGCCATCTGCCCGTGCAGCAAGGCCAGGAATACCGCTTCCAGCACCCCCAACCCGGCCGGGATATGCGCGACCACGCCAGCCACGCAGCTGATCAGCAAGATGCCCAGTATCGACGGGTAGAAGGCTTCGCCTGGCAGCAACCAGAAGATCAGCAACGCCATCAGCGCCCAGTTGCTGGCGCCCAGCGCCACTTGGCACAGTGCCAGGCGCAGTGACGGTAGCGTCAGCTCATGGTCGCGCCAGCACCAGGTGCGCTTTTTGGCGACCCCGCAGGCCAGCAGGTAGCCCCCGGCAATGGCCAGCAACAGCAGGCCGATCAGTCTCAGGCCGGTAACCCCCACAGCCCAATTGCTGGGCAGTTTGACCAAGCCCAGGGCGAACACCGCGCCGGCCAGTAACATGTACCCCATCCAGTTGGTCAGCAGTCCCAGGGTGAGGATGCGGGTGATGGTCGCCGTGTCCAGGCTCAAGCGGCTGTAAAGCCGGTAACGCAAGGCAACGCCGCCCACCCAGGTGGTGAAGTTGAGGTTGAAGGCGTAGCACACGAAAGCGATTGGCAGTACCTGGCGGGCTGGCAGGTGGTGGCCGGTATATGCCCGGGCCAGCAGGTCGTAGCTGGCAAACGTCAAGTAACTGCACACGGCAATCGCCAGGCCGATGGCCAGCGTCCCGGGCTTGTAGGCCAGCAGTGACTGGCGCACCTCGTGCCAGTCGAGGTTGCGCGCCAGCACGTACAGCAGCATAGGGATCAGCACCAGGAATGCCAGTGTGAACAGGCGTTTGCCCCATGGTTGCCAACGTTTCTGCGCCATCAGGTGTGGTCCCCGTGTAGATCACCGTGGGCTTCGACCTCCGGCTGCACCGAGCGCAAACGCTGGCGGTGCGCCGGGAACCAGCCGGCAATGCGTGGGAAATGGCGGATCACATGGAAGCACACGAAGATCAATGGTGCCCGCCACCAATAGCCGCGGAACATGCGTTCCAGGGTAACCGGCTTGCATTGCTCGCTGGCCAGCGCCTGCAGGTGCTGGTTGAGCTGCTGGTTGAAGGCGCGGTCACGGATGAACAGGTTGGCCTCCAGGTTGAACGCCAGGCTGAGCGGGTCCAGGTTGCTGGAGCCGACAGTCGCCCACTGCTCATCTACCAGCGCCACCTTGCCGTGCAACGGCCGCTGGCAGTATTCGTAAATGGCCACGCCATCGCGTAGCAGGTAGTTGTACAGCAGCCGCGACAGCGCCCTGACCCAGCGCATGTCGGGCTGGCCCTGCAAGATCAGCCGTACCTCCACACCACGCCGAGACGCATTGCGCAGTTCGCGCATCAGCCGGTAGCCGGGGAAGAAATACGCGTTGGCCACCACGATGCGCTGCTTGGCGCCACGAAACGCCTGCAGGTAGTGGGCCTCGATGTCGGTGCTGCGCAGCCCGTTGTCGCGCTCGACCAACACCGCGCTGCTGGCCCCGGCAGGCTCGGTCAGCGGCCGCACCGCGCTGGGTGGCTGCAGTACCGGCGACATCAGGCGCTTGCTGGCGGCATGCACCTGCGCCACCACCGGGCCGGTGACCTCCACGGCATAGTCCTGCTTGGCCATGGCACCAAAGTCGCCCAGGTGGTCGGCGCTGTAGTTGATGCCGCCGATGAACGCCCGCTCGCCATCCACTACCACGATCTTGCGGTGCAGGCGCCGGAACAGGTTGGTGCGCATGCCCACCAGCCGCGGCTGCGGGTCGAACGCGTGGAAGCTGACCCCGGCGTCGGTCATGGCCGCAATGAATGCTTCGGGCAGGTCGGCGGTGCCGTAGCCATCCACGGCGACTTCGACACGTACGCCCCGGCAAGCGGCATCGACCAGTACTTGCTGCAATTGCTGGCCAACCTTGTCATCGAAAATGATGAAGGTCTCCAGCAGTATTTCTTCGCGTGCCTGGGCCATGGCCTCGAACACACGGGGGTAGTATTGCTCGCCATTGATCAGCAACTGCACGCTGTTGCCGTCTACCCAAGGTCGGTTCACAGGTTGATCTCCGCGGCCAGAGGTGCGTGGTCGGATAAGTGCGACCACGGGTATTTCGACAACACCTGGGCAGTGCCGGGCATGGCGTTGCGCAAATAGATGCGATCCAGGCGCAACAGCGGCAAACGGGCCGGAAAACTGCGGGCCGGGCTGCCGAAATGCTCACCGAAGGCCTCGATAAGGTGCTTGCACAGCACCGTGTCGGCCTTCAACCGCCAATCGTTGAAATCACCGGCCACGATCACCGGCGCCTTGGGCGGCAGGTTGTCGAGCAGATCCAGCAGCAACTTCACCTGGCTTTGTCGGTGAGCTTCGCGCAGGCCCAGGTGCACGCACACCGCATGCACCTGGTCATGCCCCGGCACTTCCAACTGGCAATGCAGCAGGCCGCGCTGTTCGTTGCCCTGCACCGAAACATCCAGGTTGTTGAAGCGGCTGATGGGAAATTTCGACAGCAAGGCGTTGCCGTGGTCGCCGTGTGGGTACACGGCATTGCGGCCGTAAGCGAACTGCGGCCACATGCTGTCGGCGAGAAACTCGTATTGCGGCGTTTCTGGCCAGGCCGGATGGCGCAGGGCATGTTGCTGGTGGCTGCCATGCACTTCCTGCAAGAACACCAGGTCAGCGCCAGTGGCACGCACAGCCTCGCGCAGCTCGGGCAGGATGAAACGCCGGTTGAAGAAGGTGAAGCCCTTGTGCACGTTCAGCGTCAGCACATTGAGCCGGTGCACCGCGGTGACCTTGTCGATGATGCAGCGCGGGGCGGGCAGGGTCCTGTTCACAAGGCCACCTCCGGCACCACGCCCGGTTCGGTCATCAGTGCGTGGTCCAATGACAGCTTTTGCAGCAGGCGGCGGGCGTCGTAGGGCGTGTGCACTTTCTGGTCCTCATAGCCGGTTCCTTGTTCAGTCGCTCTGAAGATGCGACCGGTGAACGCCGGCCAGGGTTCAGCACGGTTGACCAACGGGAAAGGGGTATGCCGGGTGGAACTTTGCCGCCGCTGACGTTTCCACCGCATACCTGCCACGAGGAAGGGTGCGAGCATGAAATTCGACCGTTTCTCCCAATGGCTGGCCAATTGGGCCGGCCGCCCGCTCAGCTTCGGCATCGCCTGCCTGCTGATCGTTAGCTGGGCTGTCACCGGGCCACTGTTCGACTTCAACGACACCTGGCAATTGGTGATCAACACATCGACCACCATCATCACCTTCCTCATGGTGTTCCTGATCCAGAACACCCAAAACCGCGACAACGACGAACTGCACATCAAGATCGACGAACTGCTGCGTACTACGCGCAGGGCGCACAAGGCACTGCTGGATCTGGAAGACATGGACCCGGCCGAGCTGCATGCCTTGCGCAAACAGTACCGGCAGATGGCCGGGCAGGGTGACGATGCGCAGAAGACCAAGGAATGACCTGCCAACCCTGGAGGCAAGCATGGCCAGACACATCATTCACTTCACCGGGCCGATCAACTCGTCGACCTGTGGCAACTTGATCAACACCTGCTCGCGGGCGCTGCAGCAGGGGGTCGATGTCCTGCAGTTGAACATCGCCACCATGGGCGGCGAGTGCAGTTATGGCTTTACCCTGTACAACTTCCTGCGGGCGCTGCCGGTCGAAGTGCATACCCACAACCTAGGCACAGTGGAGTCCATGGGCAATATCCTGTTCCTGGCTGGGGAGCGGCGTACGGCTTGTAGCCTCAGCAAGTTCCTGTTCCATCCATTCCACTGGACCTTGCATGGCTCGGTGGACCATGCGCGGATGGCCGAGTATGCGATGAGCCTGGATTACGACCTGCGGCTGTATGCACAGATCGTCGCCGAGCGGACCGCGGGGGCGGCCGAGGTATTGGATGTGCCGCGTTACTTGATGGCTTACCCGCGAATACTGGGGCCACGGGAGGCACTGGAAAACGGCATGATCCATGCCATTGACGAGATGCCGATCGAGATGGCGGCGGTGCACTGGAGTGTGCATGCCTAGTGCTGGCCTGTGCCGGCCTCTTCGCGGGTAAACCCGCTCCCACATGCACTAGTCC